>NZ_JBIUWI010000002.1:133890-171373 GCF_044743385.1 Pseudomonas sp. NPDC087639
CGCACGTCGTCCAACTTGAACGGCTTGATGATGGCAGTGACTAGCTTCATGAAACTCTCTCCCGAATTGGTGGACTTGCCCCAGGAAAACAAACCCGACTCAAGTCTAAGCGCAGTGCCTGGCTTTGTAACGCATCGTCGGCCTTGACCGCCCGACTGACGCCAGCTAACCGCATCAGACGAAACTCCCCGTTCCGCCTGCCGCACTGCATTCGTCACAGCGACTGCATCAGTGCATGGGTCACAGGTGACTAAGCAGAAACCTTGCCATCTCGCCAAAACCCACTGATTTCAATCCCTTGGCCGCTGCCGCAGGCACTCCCGTGCAAAAGGCGTCGCGGATACGCACAACAACGGTGCGTCGCCGTCCGTCCGCCTGCGCGAAAAGCGTGCATCCCTGCCTGCGAGATTGACTATAGACACTGCGTGATACACTGCCTGCCATTGTTTTCAGGACATTCCCCATGCTCGCGCCCAAAGACTTCCTCGACGCCCTGAGCGGCACCGCCTCCCGTCTGTTCAGCGGCGACACCCCGCTGCCGAAAGCCGAAATCGAAAGCCAGTTCAAGATGCTGCTGCAAAGTGCCTTCAGCAAACTCGATCTGGTGAGCCGGGAAGAGTTTGATAGTCAGATGGTCGTGCTGGCCCGCACTCGCGCCCGCCTCGAAAGCCTCGAAGCGAAGGTGGCCGAGATGGAAGCGAAGTTGACTCCGCCAGCCGAGTAACCCTGCTCCCCCTGTAGAAGCTGCCGAAAGCTGCGATCTTTTGATCTTCAGCCCTTCAATCATCTCGGCAACGTCCTACAACCAGAATGACCGCCGTCCGATTGCGTCGAAAAGCCCCGGTTCCTAAGCTCACCCGATGCTGAATGTTCAGCACCGGGTTTGGCGACCTGGATAGAGTTCGACGCATTGCGACCATGTTCGACCCTGGGACTTTTCCCATCTCGAATTATGGCGGCTGTGCGTGGGAGACCTTAGGGTCTGCCGGTTCCGGATTCACCGGTTCGCCAACCTGCGCATAGCTGCCACCCCTATCGTTTGGCGACGATCAGAGGCAGTTTTCTTCATTCGAATTCGAGAACTGCACCATGGAAGAAACCTATTTAAAGCCGTACATCTTCACTCGCCACAAACTCCCCCTCCACGCCCTCCTGATCCAGAACCAGCCCTGGTTCTCCGCCCGCGACCTCGGGCGCTTACTCCACATCTACCTAAACGAACGCATCCTGCGAAAACTCGACCCCGACCAACACCAAACCCGCAAAACCCTGATCCACAACCAAATCGAAAACACCCTGCTGATCAGCGAATCCGGCGTCTACGCCCTCCTCGTCTACCACTACTGCCCCGAATACCGAGCCTTGCGCGAATGGCTCACCCACCAAGTCATCCCCACCCTGCGCGACACCCAACACCCCACCACAAGCGAACGCCCACAACTGAGCCTACTCAACTGGCCGGACATGACATTGAGTTTGCTGCACTGGAATAACCAGCCGTGGATTCGGTTGCAGGATGTGCCGTTGATGATGGTGGAACGTGAAGAGCCGAAGCGCCCAATAACGGGGCCTTGGTGGAAAAGGGCTTCGCGGATGCTGCAATCGCTATAAGCCCGCATGCCTGAGCTGGGCCCTGCGCAAATCGTAAGTCGACTGAAGACTCATCCAGAACTCAGGCGTCGTGTTGAGATGAATGGCAAGTCTGATTGCCAAGTCGGCGCAGATCCTGAGCTGGCATTTCACAAGCTTTTCGATCTCACTTTCGGGCCATTTCGTGGGCATGGCCAAATCCATGACGGTCATGCCCATCGGCTTCATAAACTCCTTATTCAGAACCTCGCCCGGATGAATCGGGCGCATACCATTGCGGTTCATTTCTAGTCTCCAGAGGCTGCATTGAGCGGCCAAACTGGAGCATCCGACTCCGCGATACAAGACCGTCGAAACCCTTTCGCCGGCGTCCTACAACTATTAGGGCACGGCCCTACAAAAATCAGCGTCTGCGCCTGATTCCGTGAGTTGTTCCCTGTGATTACGCTGGTGGCTTTCGCCTGCGCTGGTCGATCCAACAAGTCGAATTGCAGACGAATCACATTGATCGCCAGACACTCTGGTTCTGGACCTCTCTTGTCTGACTTGCTCAAACTCAAAGAAAACACGCTGGTTCAGCACCCAGATGGCGGTTACATCTTCGGCACGATCCCCGATATGCCAAAGTTCGGCTTGCCAGGCGGGAAAATTTATTTGCGAGTAGGTATTCACCGCCGAGCGAATAGCGGTTTTGGCGTAGTACACGTATGGGAAGCCCATAGAGCCGACTTGCTCAAACATGGTTGCCAGACTGTCGATGGGGTAGCAGCGATTGTTGCGAAAATGATCGTCCCGGGAGCGCAAATCTATTGCGAGTTCAAAGAACAGCGATGTGGAAACAGGGTCGCGGTACTGAGGACATCTATGGGAACACTGATTCTTGAACCGCGACACGAGCGCGCCACAGGATTTGGTTACTTCGTGGTGACTTGGTACCCGCAAAAGCGCGCGCATGGCACGTTGGTGGGGCAGATACCACGGGCATCATCCAATCAGAAATAAAAAAGGCGTCCAATGGACGCCTTTTAAGTATTTTTTGAGGAGTAGTCGCAGCGATTCTTTAGCTCCTGGCTTTACAGCCTTGGGTTCAGAATCCGACAGGCTCGCCCGTCGTCACTACTTCAGAGAAACCAGCTTTCTCTGCTGCCAAAAATGCGGGGGAGCTTTTGCTGGTGCCCAGTCCCGACGAATGCGCAGTTGCAGTCCTCGGACGGGATGATCCGTCAATGCCGGTCGAGAGTCAACGCTCCAATTCAGGGAGGCAGTGCCACGCCATTGGGTTTTGATACGTCTTGTAAACCTCTATTCCAGCACTGAAACCCGGCTCAACTACCCTTAAAAAACCCGCAGGAAGCGGCCCCCGATTCAGCTCAAGGAACGACCATGTCCCTCTCCATCGTCCACAGTCGCGCCCAGATTGGCGTGGATGCTCCCGCTGTCACTGTCGAAGTCCATCTGGCCAACGGCCTGCCGTCGCTGACCATGGTCGGCCTGCCCGAGGCGGCGGTGAAGGAGAGCAAGGATCGGGTGCGCAGCGCGATCATCAATTCCGGGCTGCAGTTTCCGGCGCGGCGGATCACCTTGAATCTTGCGCCGGCGGATTTGCCCAAGGATGGCGGGCGGTTTGATCTGGCGATTGCCTTGGGGATTCTGTCGGCGAGTGTGCAGGTGCCGTGTCTGACGCTGGATGATGTGGAGTGTCTGGGTGAACTGGCGTTGTCCGGTGCTGTGCGGCCGGTGCGCGGGGTGTTGCCCGCGGCATTGGCGGCGCGCAAGGCCGGGCGGGCGCTGGTGGTGCCGCGAGCGAATGCCGAGGAGGCGTGTCTGGCGTCGGGGTTGAAGGTGTTTGCGGTGGATCATCTGCTGGAGGCGGTGGCGCATTTCAACGGGCATACGCCAGTGGAGCCTTACGTATCGGACGGTTTGATGCATGCCGCCAAACCCTACCCCGACCTCAACGAAGTGCAGGGGCAAATGGCAGCCAAACGTGCACTGCTGATTGCGGCAGCAGGCGCGCATAACCTTTTGTTCAGCGGGCCGCCGGGGACGGGCAAGACGTTGTTGGCCAGTCGATTGCCGGGACTGCTCCCGCCGCTGCCCGAATGCGAAGCGCTGGAGGTGGCCGCCATTCAATCCGTTGCCAGCGGCGTGCCGTTGACCCATTGGCCGCAGCGACCGTTTCGCCAACCCCATCACTCGGCATCCGGCCCCGCACTGGTCGGTGGCAGTTGTCGGTTTTCGAAATTAATGAGAAATTCTCGAAATTAATGCGACTACTGACTACGCTTGGAGACGCTATTTAACGCAAAGCTACTAAACGGTGATGTCATTATGCGATGATCAATCATCGAAGCTTACCTACAAACAGGGATCGTTATGGCAGCTCCAGATTTCCGCCTCATTGCCTCAGCTAATAGTGATAAGAGCGGGCACTTCGACGACATCGGTGCAATCGGTAAAACGATCACTCCAGAGATTGTTATCGCGTTGTGCGGACCGATGGGAACACCGTTGCACGACGTGGCAAAAACATTCCAGGAACTGCTACTTGGCACCGATTACAACTACGAAAAAGTAAACATCATCAGGCTGAGTGACGAAATCCGTAAGCAAAAGTCGCTGACGGGTGAGAAGTCGATCCTCAAGCTCATTGAAGCAGGTAACGAACTTCGCGAGGAACACGGGAACGAGATCTTGGCGCGCTTCGCCATTCGTCGAATTACCCTTGAACGAGAAGAAGCGCAGCAGGCTGCTGAAAAAGTTCAAGAGCCAGACCTTTTCGACACTTCGGGTTCCGCGCCGACTCCAAAGATCACTGTCCGCTATTGCCACATTATCGACTCAATTAAACATATCGACGAACTCCGCCTGCTGCGCTCCGTCTACGGGGACATGCTGCATGTGGTAGGCGTCTATTCCCCGATTGAGCTACGAATCACCAGGCTGGAACGCTACAAAGGCCAAGGCGATCAGATTCACGATCTGATCGATCGAGACTCCGGCGAAGAGATGGATCACGGGCAACGAGTCGAAGACACCTTTCCGCAAGCAGATTTCTTCTTACGCGTAGAAAAAACGACCGACACGCATCGCAAAGGACGCGTTAAACGATTCCTTGATCTCATTTTGGGAACAGTCATCGCGACGCCAACCCTCAACGAGCGCGCTATGTATGCAGCATTTTCCGCCGCACGAAATTCCGCATGCCTCTCCCGTCAGGTCGGCGCTGCAATTACAAGCGAGGAAGGGGAAATATTAGCGACGGGGTGGAATGACGTTCCCAAAGCCTTCGGCGGGCTCTACCAGACAGAGTCTTATGGAAGCTCCCCAGATGAAGATCGACGCTGCTGGAACCTCGAAGGTGGTCGATGCTCCAACGATCAGGAGAAAGAGGTCATCTCAAACGCTATTGTCGATTTGCTATCGAGCGAAGGGCTCATCGATGAAGCAAACCGCGAAAAGGTTTACAAGGCAATACGGAAGAAATCCCAACTCAAGAGCCTGATTGAGTTTTCTCGTGCAGTTCACGCCGAGATGCATGCTTTACTCAGTGCTGGAAGCACCGATGGCGGGAAAATCCGTGACGGGAAACTGTTTGTGACCACGTATCCATGTCATTCATGTGCGCGGCACATCGTCGCAGCTGGTGTACGTGAGGTTTACTTTTTGGAGCCCTACCGGAAGAGCCTTGCGACGAAGCTTCACGAGGATGCTATAACTGAAAATGAGAACGAAACGGATAAGGTGAGAGTGATGCCGTTCGATGGCGTAGCGCCCTCACGATTTCTTCGCTTCTTCTCTGCTCACCCCAACGGTCGGAAAAACTCGGAGGGCGTTATGCAAACCAGGGAGGCTCATCCCGTCGCTTTTGTCACAATGGAAGCTATTCCGACTCTTGAATCTCTCATCGTCCAGGGTCTATCCTCGCGCGGCATTTGAGATCAACCGGTTTATCGGTAGCAGCATTGGAGCATTTTTATGAAAATCGTTGATGAATCTGAGTACTCAGAACAGGGCACTCAGCTGACTTTGTCCTTCGAAGCTTTGGACATCGGCGATCAATCGTACCTGCCTGTGGCAACGATCATAGAGTCCTCACACGCCTATCCTTTAGCTGAATGTAATGTCGTAGAGTTCCGCCGACCAGCAGTCTCGTCTGTCGAAGCAGGCTTGCTCGCTAGAATTCTGGAGAGAACTCGGCATTTCGTTTGAGTCATGCTCAGTGGTGAGAAGCTCTCTAAAGCTCTGATAGATCCGCACCTACGCAAAACTGATCGACACAGGAGCATGCCTGTTCATCCTTCAAACGATACAGGCATCCCAATCCCCCCTAGAGATCTCGCCGTGAGCTTTAACGCGCTAGCAACCTTTCAGCCTCAACAGGCTTTAGCACTGGATCTGACCAACGGTCGCGTCGCAATCCTAGATAGGCAGTCATCCCGAAGCCTCATGAGCCCGGTGCTCGCTTAAGGCTTAAGGATGCGCCCCCTCCCCACGATTACGATCTGACGTACCAAGTACATGGGCAGTGCTGGGCTTTTCAGTTGGCGATAACGCTCATGTTTCGCCCGCTGGTCTTGGCTATGTAGAGTGCTTTATCGGCAGCACCGATCAAAGTGTCCGGCGTATCCTCGGCCCCCGGGCTACAGGCGCTCACGCCGATGCTAATCGTCACTACCCCCTGATCACTATCTTTATGCTCGATCTGCGCTTGCAGGACGGCTTTGCGGATTTTCTCTGCAACGATGAAAGCGCCGACGTAGTCGGTGGACGGGAGAACCGCCGCGAACTCCTCACCGCCAAATCGTGCGGCTAAATCACCTGGTCGCCGGATATTTTCTTGGATGATCGCACTCAGCTTGCGTAAGCATTCATCACCCAGGAGATGACCGTACCGATCATTAAAGCGCTTGAAGTGGTCGACATCGATCATTAGCAAGCCAAGTGTGGTGTGGTTACGCTTGGCACGTCCCATCTCAGCTTGTGTGAACAGGTCGAACTGTCGACGATTTGCCAACCCAGTGAGAGCGTCCTCCAGAGCAAGTAATTCCAGCGCCTGATTGACCTCAAGCAGCTTGTCTTGAGCGCCCATTAATTCGTTTTGAATTCGGTTCTGTTGTTTCATCAACCGGATGAAGCGATAACCGATACCACCCAAAACGCTCATCAGCAAAATAACGATGACGGTGCTCATCAACGTCTCCTGCCGCCAGCTCGCCAATACCTCCTCTTTATTCATTGCTGAAAAAATCACGAGAGGGTAATCATTGACTCGGCGAAACCCGACGACACGTTCCACACCGTCCACGTACGAACGAACGGTGGCTGTTCCAAAGGAACCTTTCGGCAGCAGTTGGGTGAAGAGAGGACCATCGGCGACACTTGTGCCGATTATCGCCTCATTGAAGGGACGTCGCAGGATGATCATGGCGTCGGCGGAGATCAGGTTGATCACTCCGTTATTACCAATATCGATGCTGTTGTAGAGTTTGAGAAAATGGTCGAGGTAGATAGTGGCCAAGGCGACGCCGGCAAAGCTGCCGTCAGGGTTATTGATCCTGCGTGAGACGGGTAGCACCCATTCCCCCGTCGAGCGGCTTTTGATAGACGGTCCTACGTGTGGGGCGCGGTCGGGATGATCGCGGTGATACACAAAATACTCGCGGTCAGAGTTATTTGCGTTCGGAGGGAGGATGCCGCTCGAGTTAGCTATCCAGGCGCCTTTTTGATCATAAATGAACAGCCCGTGTAACTGGGCTAGCTCATTTCGCTGTGCATTGAGTAGGCGCCTCAGCAGAGGCAATTGATCAGGTCCCATTCCTTCCGTTTCGATGCGATCCACTAGGCTGAACAGTACGGTATCCGCCTGTTTGATTGAGCCTTGAGCCTGCGACGACAACGTTTGCGCAAGGTTAGCCATCGCCACTTCTTTGTCATGCAAGCGGTACTGGCGAGAGCTCCACGCTTCCCACAAAGCAACGAGCAGTAGGGATAAGCAAACCGCTAACAGAAAGCGGATTGCTGCCTGCACCTTGTCTTTCGTCCCCCCGTGGTCAGACGTTGTAGGTCCCGCTTCCTTTACTTTTGCAAGATCCGCTGCGAAAGACTGATGAGGCATGATGCGCCCTTACTAATTTTGAACGGCGATTATTCCATCAGCCGTTTTGGAACTCATTCTGCACTCACATGTGCTTAAGAAAGAGTTTAGACATACTCAAGATAAACGGGCGGGAAGGCAAGGGACCAGCCTGGGTCATTCCTGTTCACCAGCGAATTACTGAATCGCCTATCTGATGAGTTCGGTGAAAATGCGGGAGTCTAATCAAGCTTGTGAGCCGCTCATTTATTTTGAACAAGAGCACAAACTCACCCAGCAGTACGTCGCACTACTCGGCTTTTTGGAGAGCCGAAATTAAATGGGCTCTCTTAGTACCTGATCATTCGTTGTGTGACATTTCGCAATAGATGCAACTAATTGAAAATAGATGCAACTGCAAGACAATGTGTCTCGGCGAGTGATTATGTGTAAAGCCTAGAACTGTGCGACTTGCGAGCGATCCAGCTAATACGACTGACTTAGTAATAGATTTGGTCAGAGGCATTTTGAAAGATTTCAACGCCAAAGCAATTGAGCAACGGCTTCGCTACTGATTGGACGCGAACAAGCCGACTGTGGACGTCCATCTGTCGGAATTCCTTAGATTACTTTGAGTAGGAGCGAATGGCTGAATCGGGCCTCATTTTTTAGTCACCGCAGAACCACCTTTGGCCGTAAACCGCCTGCGGCTCTTGGATCACTGCTCTCGGTCTAGTGTTTTGGGCCTTCGGCGCGTCCGACCTTGAACTGGTCGTTCATTTTGGTGACAACTCATGAGCGCCATTTCAACTCGTAGCTCGGTGATCGATAGCCATTGCCTGGCGCTATCACAGCGCCAGCACTACGCTGAGTTGGCGCCACGGCGCACGGCAGTTACAGCTACTTGCTATTGGAGACAACCATGGCACACGGAACCGCAGACTTCCCGCAACCAAACGAAGATCCGCTCGATATCGCTGTTTGGGATGAGTTCGACTACATCACCCCCTCAATCGATCAGCTCGGACCAGAAGCATTTCTTCCCACCTCCCCCGCCACTATCCAAGCACTGATCGATCTCGGAAGTTCCATGACAGTGGATGGAGATCCTGTCGATGTCGATTCGACAATACCAGCCCCATACACCTACCTGGGCCAGTTCATCGACCACGACATCACCAAGACCAAAACTATCGCACCTGGTGAGACGCCTGAGCAGGAGATAAGTCGGCCTGATTTTGAACCAATGCCGCTCAATCAAGCCCGACAGACGCTCCGTAATGAACGAACATCCGGCTTTGATCTGGACTGCCTGTACGGCCTACACCCGCTACAACCTGATCTAGAAATCCCTTTCAGCGGCGACAAGTTCGTGATCGGGTCAGTAACGCCTTTTGACGGAGGCTTAGAAGGTTCCAAGGGTCTCGATAACGACCTGCCACGAGTCAACTCGCCGGGTACTGAACGACATCGTAAGGCGCGCATCGGGGATCCTCGCAATGACGAGAATGTCATTGTGGCTCAGCTGCATCTGGCTTTTTTGAAGTTTCACAATGCTGTGGTGGATCGCGGTTTTGCTTTTGATGATGCCCGTCGCCTGGTAACCCACCATTACCAGTGGGTGGTGGTTCACGACTTTCTGCCGCGGGTTTGCGACAGGAACGTGCTCAACGATGTCCTAAACAAGGGCAACCGACTGTACCTGCCCAAGAGCGAGAAGTTCATACCATTCGAGTTTTCGGTGGCCGGCTACCGGTTCGGCCACAGTCTGGTCAGAAAATCCTACGACTTCAACGAGAACTTCCTGAAGCAAGGTTTTCTCCAGGCCGAAGGAACACTCGATCTAATGTTCAGGTTCTCTGAGGTGAGCGGGGATCTTGGTGGACAGGACACACTGCCGTCGAACTGGATCATCGAATGGAATCGTATGTTGGGCGATAAGGCACTGCAAATCGACAGCACCCTTACTTCCTTCTTGGCAGCACTGACGAACCAGACAGGTCAACTCAACATAATGACTTTCTTGGCGAGACGAAATCTGCTGAAGGGTTACCTCTTTAAGCTGCCGACAGGGCAGGCTTTGGCGGAGTTGGTACTGCCGCAATCCGAATGGCTATCCCCTGCTGACATTGAAGCTGCTTGCCGCCCCAGAACCATGCCTGGCGAAGTCGACCAGCTGCAGGCGCTTCGCGCCGGTGGTTTCGAAAGCCGTACGCCCTTGTGGTTCTACATCCTAGCGGAGGCCAAGCTAAAAGGTGAGGGGAACCGGCTCGGTCCGCTGGGCAGTCTGATCGTCTGCGAAACCATGATTGGTTTGTTGCGCGCAAATCCGAACTCGATCCTGAACGTTCCATTCCAACCAACGTTTGGTACCCAACCAGGACATTTCGATCTGCAGGATCTGCTGATGGCGGCTGGTGTACTGAGCGTGCGGGTGTAATGCATAAGAGCGGTTTTCCGCCGCTGATAATGACAATCCGGCCGGGGGCGCCCCTGCCGGGTTTTCTTAACCCTGCACCAACTGCGCCCATTTAAGGCTTGGAGGTGTCTACGAAACTAGGGGCGATTCACTGACTGTTGAGTTATTCGGAGGGTTTTCCTACGAATGACGCTTCCGGCTGGACATACTCAAATCACCGAATACATAACGCCAAAAATGATCTTCATCACCGACGGTGGGAGGGTCGGAGGCTAGTTGATTTGCAGGATTGGGAATAGATACAATTTTTTTGAAAATTAATGCGAAAACATTCAGCGTTAACCACGTAGCCAGCTATCCAATAGAGCCTCGACTTCAGCCTCACTTACCAGCCCAATCGGATATCGCTGCACAAGAGCGGTTTGGTACTTAGCGACTTCGATTATTGAGGAGTGACGCCTCCACATCGCGCTAATTATCCTCCTCCGTGAACTGAGGTTGGCAGCTAGACGTCGAGTTTTTTGTGGCCAGCACCCATGATTCATAAAGCCCCCGTTGAGTATGTCGGCGAGGGAACCCTAAATTAGGTATGTGACAGAGAAAAGTCTGTTTGGTGATGGCGGATCAATGGCATTTAGAAGGTATCAGTTCTCTCATTATTGACCGATTAGATACGCAATTACCGGGGTGGCTCCTACGGCGAGGTATGCCGGGTTTTTACCGTGACAAACATCTTGATGCGATCATGAATTTCCTGAAGGGTATGGCGAAAAGGCTCAGACCTTTCACTGGTAGCCGGATCCTCAAAGTTCCAGGTCATCACCTCATCTGAGGATGGCATCCGGGTCGCTTCCTCGGAAGATTTGTCACATAAGGTTACAACGTAGTGGAAATCTTGCCCCTGAAACTCATCGATTGACTTGCTTCGCAGCCCACTTGAATCAACACCAATATGCTCGAGCGACTCAAGCGTGCGCTGATCAATGCCACCGATCGTCAGCCCTGCGCTGAAGGCATCAAAATGTCCGGAGTCGGTGTGTCTCAAAAGCGCCTCAGCCAACAATGAACGAACGTCATTCTTCGCACACACAAACAGCACTCGGTACTTGTCTGACATGGCTCTCTCTCATCTGGAACAGATGGTAAATCCGTGATTGGATATTGAGTAAGTACAGCAGGATTTGAATGGTGTACGCCGCTTCTCGACGAACAGCATCAATCCAAGCAAGGTTGAGGCTGAAGGCAACTTGAAAGCCATGGCGAAGTACCCAGATACCAGAATGATTTCATACGTATGCCAGTGCTAGCGACTGCTAAGCTCAATTTGTGTTGATGAGGTAGCATCATGCCAGTTGAAAACCCGCTGTCTGATATTTTGGAAGCCCTCCACGAAAACCAGCTCGCGTTGGCGGATGCTGTTGAATCGGTGGGGATGTGGATTGATCAGCGAGGCGGAACTGAGGCTTCTAGCAGCATCTTGGGAGCCGTAGCGACACTTGATATTAATTCGGAGCGCATCAGGGCACAGATCAATGCGCTGAAAGAGCTAAACGCCCCACCGCGAAAGGATCCCGAGGATGTTGGTGAAGATTGAAGAGGCAGACACCGGATGGTTTGTCGTGCTCGACACCTGCCGTACCTGGTTTGCTACATATCTCGAGGCGGAAACTTTCTTGATCCGATTGAGAGATCGGATCAATGCACCGCATTCCCTGCCTGACCTCACAACACCAGCCGAAGAGACTCTGTCATGGAGATGACTTACCTGGGTATGCATACTGCCAACAGAAACCCTTTCTCATCGCGGGCTCCTTACTTCGCTGCCGACTTAGGCAGCTTTTTTTTGCCCATCGATTTTGGCAGTTTTTTTGCGGCTTCCGTCAACCTAGTCTCAGCCAATTCGAGTGAGGATGCGGCAGAAGCCGCCCAGACAGGCTGTAATGCTAGTAGATCTTTTTCCGTGATTGCTTTTTGGCACCATTGGTAATGGTCGTGCCAGTCACCCAAGGCTGATTGCAGGCCCTTCAATATCTTGTTCTCGCTGCTCGACAGGGGTGACTGCGTCGGAAATGCCTCTGTCAGGTAGCGAGTGCGTTTGACCAACACCCTTAATTCATGTCGGTCAAACGCCTTGTTTTCTATCGCGATATGGAGTCGGTCGACTTGTTTGCTGATCGTCTTTTGAATGCGTGCCTGGATGCCGGCCCATCCACCATTGCGTTCGACGGAGCGAAACCCTGTAGGCCAGGAATCGAGTGCCGTCATCAACTTTTTCAACGGCAAGCCGTTGAGGATAGCCTCATAGCTGTTATTCAGCTTGAGACGTCTTGGCTCTGCCAATTGGGGTAATTTTCTGTTTTCGAGTTCTTGGATGAGAACTTCCAGATCTCGGGCGGGCGTGGTCTGCCTACCGACCTCCGCCGCTGCCTCACTCAGTGTCTGCATCTCTTCGACTAGGCGAAAAGGTCTTAGCAGACTTCTGATACGTCTAACGGCGATCCTCAGATCATGTAACGCTTCGCCATCAGTGCGGGCCTCGAGACGTGCCCTTGCGTTATACAACCTCACCTGTAGACCCAGCACTTCAGCCACAAACTTGTCCGCGAACGACATGCAGTAAGCCCCTGTAAACACACATCGAAAAATTCTAGCAGCAATTGATGCCGTCAACGATTCGCGGACGAACCACGCTCATCTCAATCAGCCGCTACATTCCTAGCTCACTGTAGCCTACAATTTTGTTTCAGTTTCAAGGCAGCGCTGTGATCACGGCGCGCTGCTTGAGTTTCCCCTCAACTTCACTAAGGATGGTGGACGATGCAGATAACGCTAGACGCAGTTCGCGCTCAGATGCGAGATGCAGAAGCCATACTTCAGCAGCTTGACCCAGCGCTAGAGACGATTCGCTTTGACCCAACCGACCCCGCCAGTGTCACGTCGGCGATCAAGCAAACGACAGAAGCAATCGATTCGCTCTTAGCTCAATTCAGGGGCAATCCGGTGCTTGCCCCGCTCGCAGACCAACTGAAGATTCAATACCTAGAAAAGATTGAACACAAGGTTGCAGCCTCTCAAGGGATTCGGCCCAGCTCGACCAATCCAATTTCAAGAGTCTGGAGTGTTATTTGGAGGCATAAGCTTTTTAGCAAGCTAAACTCCCGCCGGGTTAGCAGTACAAGGTGAGGTAAAATGCGACTCACCGGAAATCGGTGGCCGCCCCAAGCAGTCAAAACTCTTTTTCATCACTGTAGTGGTCTAATGAAACCGGACACCCATTTAGGCGAGAATGCTCGCCAGATAGAGGTGTCTGATGACCAAACAACGTCGTTCTTTTTCCACTGAATTCAAACGCGAGGCCGCAGGCCTCGTGCTCGATCAAGGCTATAGCCATATCGAAGCCAGCCGCTCGCTTGGTGTGGTTGAGTCCGCGTTGCGCCGCTGGGTTAATCAGCTTCAGCAGGAGCGCACCGGCGTTACTCCGCAGAGTAAAGCGCTGACGCCAGAGCAACAGAAAATCCAGGAATTGGAAGCTCGAATCGCTCGACTTGAGCGGGAGAAATCCATTTTAAAAAAGGCTACCGCGCTCTTGATGTCGGAAGAGCACGAGCGCACGCGCTGATTGATCAACTGAGCCCCCAAGAGCCGGTTGATTGGCTTTGCGCAGTCTTTGATGTCACTCGTTCGTGTTACTACGCCCACCGTCTCAGGCGCCGAACTCCAGACGTTGAGCGGCTTCGGTTGCGCAGCCGGGTTAACGAACTGTTTACGCAAAGTCGAAGCGCCGCCGGTAGCCGCAGCATCGTGTCGATGATGCAGGAAGACGGCGAGCAAATTGGGCGGTTCAAGGTGCGAGGCCTGATGCGGGAACTGGAGTTGGTCAGCAAACAACCTGGATCACATGCCTACAAACAAGCGACGGTTGAGCGGCCTGACATTCCGAACATATTGAATCGAGAGTTTGATGTGCCGGCGCCGAATCAGGTTTGGTGTGGCGACATCACCTACATCTGGGCTCAAGGGAAATGGCATTACCTGGCTGTAGTTATGGATCTTTACGCGCGCCGAGTGGTGGGCTGGGCGCTGTCGAACAAGCCGGATGCGGATCTGGTCATCAAGGCGTTGGACATGGCTTACGAGCAGCGTGGCAAGCCTCAAGGGCTTTTGTTTCACTCGGATCAGGGCTCGCAATATGGCAGTCGCCAGTTTCGCCAACGGCTCTGGCGTTACCGCATGCGCCAAAGCATAAGCCGTCGTGGAAACTGCTGGGATAACGCGCCGATGGAGCGTGTGTTTCGCAGCTTGAAAACTGAATGGATACCGACCGTGGGCTACATGACAGCTCAAGAGGCGCACCGCGACATCAGTCATTACCTGATGCATCGGTACAACTGGATTAGACCGCACCAATTCAATAACGGACTGGCCCCAGCTCAGGCCGAGAAAAAACTTAACGTCGTGTCCGGGATTAGTTGACCACTACAGATCTCATAATTGTGCTGGGGAGCGGGTTAGGAGATCTACACCTCAACTCCTGCCTCCTACAGGCGCGAAGAAACCGCCCACCAACCCCAATCGTTTACGTAGGTTGTTGGAAGGACGGGAATCTGCGGAAGGCTTTGCGCGAAGAGATCACTGACCAAGCAATGGCGATGATTCATGACTTGCGAATGGATATCGGTAGTAAAGACAAGATGCGGTTTGACGCCTATCCAGGCTGGACGATCAATGACGATACCAAAGCTGCGATTTATGCGAAGGGCTTCTACAACTTCCTTGAGGATGCGGCGACGTTTGCCCAGGTACTGAAAGAGATTGAGGTCTGAATGCCCGGTGAGTGATCCCAGACTCTCTAGACGCTTACGAGAGTTGGCTTCGGGCTGGTAGACGTACTAGCTCGATGTCCGCTTTTGCCAGGTTTCTGTGCGTCAGACGGACCCCAACCGGCCGCGCAGCCAGCCATCTGAGCGGCATTTCAGCTCTTGTAACGTTGAGTGGTATCGCATGGGTCTCATTGACTGCAAGAAAAGTAATCGGTGACCACCAGACTGACCCTATTCGCGACCATAGAACTTCCCCGTCATTAAAGATAACAAAGCCCGCGCAAGGCGGGCTGATGGTGTGAAGCCGCGTTTCCGTCATCAATTTGCATCAGCCTGACCGCGCAAAACGCGAGTCAATTTTCCGTACTTACGTCGTAGATCTGCTTTGCGCATCTTGACGCCACACTCCGCCCCGATATGCGGTGTTAAATCCCAAATTGTCATGCCCTCAGGTTGTGCTGCCGAGTACTGCTCCAAATTCGAGCTTGCAACGAATTGACCGATAGGATCGAGGCCGTTGGGCGAGCGTACCCCGAACTTCAATTCTGTAGGTTCGCCGGTATCCAGGTTCAATGACGCAAACACTGAAGGCCCGACGTGATGACCGTCCTCTCCAGGAAAGCCAACAGCTACGTCAAAAACCTTACCGTCCACTTCAACCCACGAGTGGTCAAAGATGCCCGCTTCTGCTTTCACCTCACCAGTTACCAACTTTGGCGCGAACCCCATTTCACTGAGAATCATATACAGGCTCGCGGAAGAATCGTGACATGCACCAGTCCAATCGTTCTGCCGCACGAAGTTGAGCAGCGCAGCATATGCTTGGAAAAGGCGCTTACCATTCGGTAGTGGTGCGGATGCTATTTCTGCGCGCTGAAGCCATGATTGATTCATTCTCGTTCCCTCAATTAGGTGGATGCCAAAAGCGGCGTTTTTATCCCAATGGATTCAAGAAAGGGCTCATAGCGCCTTATCTAGCGATTGCGACCTCAAATGCACAGAGAATGACAACTTGGTCAACGCTCAAATAAGGCATGGTTAGAAAAGTGGTGGGGCTGGCTGTGAATGTCGCAATCTACATCAAACGACTTCGTTGGAAGCTGCTTTGCTCCGAAGGACGGTATACTGGCAAAATAAAATCATGAGCATCCAAAGGAAAGGACATGCCATCTCTGCACTCCGGTTACCCGCCTTATATACCCATCATCAAGTGGCAGAAAGCTGAACAAACAGCGCTTGTAGCGATCGACGCCGAGGACTTGGTCGAGCACGTCTGGCCTTGCATCGAGGTGCGGGGGACGACACATCCCCAACTGTTGATGTCACAGGTGTACCACTATTGGAAAGGTACGGTACTTGTGGACTATGCCGATCCGAGCGGCCGCCTCGTAGGGCGCCGCATGGGTGTTTTCGAGTCGTTCCTCGAACTAGCAGGATCCAAGAGTTACCCAATCATTCCCGTGATCGATTCCCGAGATGCCTTGGAACTCAGTGCGAAGCTGCAGCAACTTCTTTCGACGTTTGACTCTGTCGTTGTGCGACTGAGGCTTGAAGGCCTGGCCCTCACTCAATCGCATTTCAACCAGGTTGCGGAGGTTTGCAAAACCCTTCACCAGCTCGATGTATCGCCTCGGCTGATGGTCGACCTGGGAGAATGCCCTGACGAATGGACGCCCGCCCAACTGAGCTCCTTCGTTGCAGTGCTTCGGGATATGAAGGGGTGTGAGTTCAGCACGATTCACCTGGCCTCAGGCGCCGTCCCGGAAAGCCTCTCCGATGTTTCTGCCATGGCGGAGTGCCCCAGATCCGACTGGAAACTATGGGAAGCGACCAATGCAATCGCGCCCGACCTGCAGTTGGGTTTCTCCGACTACGGCATTCTTTCGCCGAAGTGGACAGAGGAAATCCTGAAGAAGATCGCGAAGAAGGTGGCGTTGCGATACACGCGTGCCAAAGACTGGTTGATCCTCAAAGCCGCCGGCAAGAGGAAACAGGATTCAATCGACCTGTCGGTAATTTTAGTGACCCAGTACTCGAAGGATTTCATGGGTCCGAAGTTTTCCCTAGGTGACCGGCTGATCGCCACACGGGCGGACGCCACAGTGCCAGACAGGGAGAAAAAGGGGGGCGCATCATCCCACCTGACCGAGGCCTGGATTCACCACATCGCTTACGTCGTCAAAGAGCAATACTGAACAGATCGTGAGGCATCACTGTTGATGGTGCCTCGCTTCTCCTCAGCAAATAGGTGCGAACAACTTCCCGCAGCTCATCCAGTGTAAGCAGATCCGCTACACGCTCCTGGAGCATATACAGACTTTTGCTCCGCCATCCCCGTGCCGCTCCACGGCTATCCATAATCGAAAGACATTCTTCACGCTTCAGCAGGGTTGCAAGCACTTCCGGTTCTTGCCCTTTATTTGGCTTGGCGACCCGAACCTGCCTGAACACAGCATGCTCATCCTCAGGAACTAACAGGATTCCCCACCACTTGGGGAGCATGGGCATTGCCTTCTTAAGATGACGCTCGGTTGTGACCAAAGTGACGTGATCAAACACACGAGCATATCGCGAGCCCTGGCCAAGCAAGCGCTTCAGGGAGTCCCCCTCGCTCTTGATCTCGTAGCAATGCAGGTCGTAGGCATCGACAACGTCAGCGCGGATCTCGCCGCCATTAAGCTGCAGCTCCTCAAGAAGCATGCCCGGCATGCTGCCTCGGACACAATCCAGGTGGTTTGCCAGCGCTCGTTTGATCTCTGCCTCACGCATCATCGTTGTCCTGATTGAAAAATGGTGGTGGACAGCCGGAGAGTTTAACCCATCGAGCCAGATCTACCTCAATCATACGTCACTTCCATATTTATGCAAATATGCTAATATTTTTTCATGAATTGCATAAAGTCTCCTCGCCAGATTCAGGAAAGTCTTCGCCAGTTTTTTGAGCGAGACGGCCTCACGTCTAGCAGTGCCATCGCCCGCCTCACTGGAGTTGGTCAGTCTCAGATACATCGCAATCTATGGGGGGATCCGCAGCGGGTGACCAACACGCTCAAAACGCTATGCGACTATGCAAATATCTCAATTTTTATCGCACAAGCAGATCCTCGTGATTCGTGTATCTTGATGGACGCTTTGGGAGCGGTTTGGGACGGTACGGATAAGCATGCAAAGCGGTTGGCGAAATTGCTATTTGCCCATCAGAAGGCGTCTCTGTGAAAATTGGGACTGTAGTTGTAGTACGTAGGAGGAATCATGGATGACGCGTCAACACCTGTAACGGTCAAGTCTGCTTTCAGCAGCCTGAAGGCTGCGGGCTACCCACGCTCATACATTGAACGACTCCTACCTGACTGGTGGGACAACAGCTTGTTCAAAACCAGTGCCGGCGCGCTGCAATTCGCTCTAATCCTCAAACAGCGACTCGGTCTTGAAGCCAGTTTCGACTTCGATGGCCATCTGCTCATCCAGGAAAATGTGCGTAGTGCAAGGTTCAAGCGACGCGCAGACACCGAGGAGTCAGAACTCACCGTTGCTGCTGGCATTGGGATGGCGATCGCAAAGCTGGCCCTGTTCTGCACAAACACCCCGTACACACCTCTACCACTCGATCCGAAGCAGCTGCGCGAAGAGATTCTGGCGATCAACAGCAGTACCTATGTCGATTTCGAAGGTCTGTTGAAGCTTTGCTGGATGCACGGGATACCGGTGCTCTACCTCAAGGACCTGCCCAGAGCCAGTAAGCGTATGACTGGCATGGCCCTGAGTATTGATGGCCGTCCGGCCATCGTACTGGGCTTTGGTAGCACTCAGCACCCGAGACAACTATTCGTACTCGCGCACGAACTGGGTCATATCATCAGCGGGCATTTAGGTGACAACGGCATCCTGATCGATGAGGACATTGCAGAGGTCACGGACACGTTGATCGAATCAAACAACCGCCGGAAAGATACCGAGGAGCGCGAGGCAGATGCGTTCGCACTGGCAGTGATCAGAAATGGGCACTCAAATCCTCTGTCAGCGATCGGACGCCTCGGATCATCCACAGCGTTGGCTGCAAAAGCCGCAGTGCTGGGACAACAGCTAGGAATCGACCCCGGCCACCTGATTCTTAGCTATGCCAAGGAACACAACGACTGGGCCCGGGCGAACCAGGCTTTGGAATACAGCCCAACGCAGTCGAGCGCAATTGATGTGATAGGTCGGTATTTCCGAGAAGGCGTCTCGCTTGAGGCACTGAGCGAAGAGAACCAGGCATATCTTTTGTCGATCCAAGGATTTGGTGAGTAAGCAGTTTTGTACCTCCTCGACAGCGATGCCGCCCGCAAGCTCTGCCAATACCAACTCATCCACGAGCTGACTCGGGCACTGGAGTGCGCCTTGACGGATCTTGCGGTGCTCCCTCAACTAACCTTCCAGCTACGGCTGAATGATCCAGAAAACGCACTTAAGAAGCTCGGCTCGGATGAGTCAGTAACTATGGCGATCGAACTGGTACGCCACGCGAACACCGTCGAAGTACTGATGGAACAGTCCAACCACATTCTAGATTTCGAGCGGCCTGACATCGATTCGGGCGAAGCGGTACTGTTCGCAGCGCTATATCAGAACGCCCAAGACCGCCTGATCAGTGGAGACAAACGAGCCTTCGTGGCGCTGTCCAACGTCACAGACCCAATTTCTACCGAGGGGATATGGGCTCGTTTGATCTGCCTCGAAGAAGCGATTCTGATGATTCTGGAAAGAGAGGACTTTGATCAAGTATCCGCCAAGGTGCGTGCTCGCTCCGATGTCGATAAGGCAATGAGCATGGTATTCGGAAGAACTCAAGCTGCTAACCATGCGAGCGTTCTGGAGGCGCTAGCCAGCTATATCCAAGACATCGATCGAAGTACAGGAGGCAGATGGCTTGATCTCCAGGTGAAATGCACATCGAACCGACGCTCAAAAGCAAGCGCGAGCATGAGTCGGTAGCCTGAGCGAAATCGCTTCCGTACCTGACATTTATCCAATGCCGAGAGCGCTACCAGCTGCGACTTATGCGTAGGTCGAGGTTTGAGAAAGGAAAGAACTGCATCAGTTGGCGAGACCTGTCATGTACGGATAATCACAATTATGTGACTTTGCGTACATGGCCGTTAGCAGCTCTATGGCTACTATTTCGCACTGCTGATCCCTTGCATAGATGCCGAAGCCAGACATCAGTGCTCTTGGCCCCACTGGTTCGATCCGCGCCCATTGTCTTCCGTGGATAAGGCCGCTGTTCCAGTCGATTTGAACGAGTTCACAGCCGACGGAAAGCCGGCGCCTATTTTCATCGCATCAAACAAAACGACTGGGTACACTGCCACCGGCAAGTGATAGCAAATAAGTGGCACATCGGCGTTGCCGATGAGGCGCGGAATGGTTGAACTGCAAGTCAGGAGAAAATGGTCGGTGACCGAAGCAGTGACGCGTTGCAATTTTGCATACCGAAGGCCTGACCTCAGGAACCCTGATAGCAAAACTCAAAACTGGATAGGCGACTACATCGTCTGGTGGTACGGCCCCGTGATGCGCAATAACAGGGCGATGTCCATCCCCCTTGCGTCCGTACTGTTCCGCGAACTGAAGGATAACGTCCCTGGCGAATTTAAGCTGGCTCACGTCCCCTTCACCAGCCTTCCCCATTACAGAGTCGGCACAATCTGGCGCAATGGTCATTGCATATCAGACACCAAGCTCGACACGGCAAAGCTGGCGGTAAACTTCAACGCAGCAAGACGGCGCATTACCTCACGCAGAGAGCTCATCGCCGAGGATCAAGGGAAACTTTTCTCAGATGACGAGTATCCGTTACTCAAGGGAAACGAAGATGCTTGCAAGCTTCTCGACTTCTCGTTGGGTGATGGTAAAAATCTACTGATCCCCTGCACAGAGTACTTCGTACGTGCCTATGCCAGAAACATGGAGATCTGCAGGGCCCTTGCTAATTTGCGTTGGAACGATGTTTTTAATGTTCTTTATCAAAACCCAAAAGCAGAACGTAATCTGCCCGTTTGGCTAGTTCGCCCGGGCCCCAGAATGCGCTTCTTCGACGCAGTGTTCCTGGCTCATATTCTCTACGACCCGCACACGGCTAGCGTTGTAAAAAGGGTGAATTCGCAATTCATGTCCCAAGCACCGGGCAAGCCAATGCTTCTCAAATGCGAACCATGGTTCGAAGGTCATGGTGAGATCCTCGGTCGGGGCAAATGGCTGAATGGCGGGAAAACTTTTTTGTGCTTGGATCTGATGGGAACAAGCATGCCCAAAGGTCCTGAAGTTGAATTTCAAAAGCTGAAGTTCGACAGCAGCGAAGGCTTGGATGGCCTGGGAAGAATCGTGCTGCCGCGCCCGATCAAAAGCGCTGCCCTCGAAGAGTTCCTCCATGAACGTTCCACGATCGAGCCCGATCGGCATGCCGAAATTTATGAGGCGAAAGCCGCGCCCTTCAAAGTGCTTGGCGAAAAACGGCCAGTGAAGAAATCAAAATCTGTCGTGAAAGCCAATAAAAGTCCACTTGGCCCAGCACCACCTGAGGCAGATGGAGTCTCTGCTGGTACTGGCACCGGAAGTGGAAAGAACGTCGGCAAGCTTGAGACCGTGTCGGATGCAGAGCATGAGACAGCACCTGACGTGGCGCTGGAAACTCAAGGCTTTTTTATGGACATCTGGAATGCACTCAAATCAATCGCCGCTGACAATCCGGAAAAGATCCTGCGCGTTGACTGGTACACGCCCGTGGCACGATTCAGCAGTAAGCCGCCACTCGGTGTCGTTGAGCTCGTGGTCGAAAACGAAGAGGAGCTTCCATCAGATGTTCGATCCTGGCTGTATCTCGACCGAAGCGCCGGACTGCGGCGGGGAATATTGATCGTCCGCATCAAGACGACCAAGGGCAATTTCTTTTGCTTCGAGATTCAGCGAAAGGACGGGAAAGAAGGTCAAATCCCTCCGGGATCTGCAGGACTATTGATGACGTTCAGCGGAAATGAAGAGGCATTCAAGCATTTCGTCAACGAGCTATGCCGAAGGATTCCCGGCTACAGAGGGGTGTTCAGCAAACTCAAGAAGCTGTACCCAGAAGAATACGTCACCTTTAACCATGGCAAACATGACAAGGAAATTCTTTACAGGAACATCCTCATCAACAAATTCGGTGAGCTTGATCTAGCGCTTGTCTAATCTTGGAGCTCTACCGACTCCCTAGAGAAGCGTCCCGCTGTAGCCGGCGAGATGAACTAGGCTTCCGGAAGCTCTTTCCAAGGACGACCGTAATGACTGACTACTCAGACTGCAAGATCGCCACGGCTGATGCTCTGACACTGCTTCTGCACAACCAGCACGCACTAGGCGCGGCGATCGAAGAAATCACCAAGTGGCTTTCTGAGAATGGTGTAGAGATTGTTGCAGCCAATGCAGTGGCAGCTATGGAAACCCTGGATGTAAATTCAAAAGCGATTGCAGACGCGATCATGCAACTACGGCAGTGCTAGATAACTACCCGGACTCTGGAGTCATAGATGACTTACCGCGACGGGACACTCTCCGCAGGCTGCGGCCGCGCTGCATGATGGTCAGGTAGAATGCAGAGAGATGGCTAAGTCCATGGATTACCCTTTAATCGACGATGGTTCGCTCATAGGTGCCCGCTGATGGCACCCACAGCACCCCTTGTGGACATTCAATGTTGAATCCTGCAGTCCCCTGATACGTTGCCGGAACATAGACGAGTACCTTGCGACTGATCCTGCCGAGACCATGAAAATAGGCCAAGGCCTTAACAATCCATCGAGACTCAAAATCACTTGTCTCATCGCGTTGTGGCAACAACTCGACAAGCTCTCGCTCGCGTTTCGCTAGTTTCTGTTGTCTTGCCCAATTCGCATCCGGACGAGAGTTCAGTCCCGCGCTGTAAACCTTGTTCAAGTACCCGATGAACCCGGTGACACTTGCCACCGTCCCCGGCGACTTACGCCAATAACTATCGAGCGCTTTCTGGTCAACCATGGCGGCGGCATTCAGCCGCGAGTATCCCAGCAAATCAGAGGCAGATCGTAAGGCGAGCCTGGTTGATCTTAGGCTAATGTCACCGGCCGCCAAGCGGCTTTGCAGCATGCGGTAATAACCAACAATCAATTGCTGGGGCCAGGGTTCTCGGGGTTGCTCCATGATGCCCTGCACACGTCGCTGCTCAGAATCTGTTTCGCGGACCTGCGCGCATACCGTCAAACCGTCGAGCTCGCTCAGCCAACGCATCGGAACGCGGGCACGGCGCAATCCTTCAGCCGAGAAATGCCGCAGCAGTTGAACGTACGGAGGCACATCCTGCCAGACGTTTTCGAGCTCTTTGAAGAACTCGTAATAAGTGTTGATCTTCAAGGCTCCCGCCTTGGGCCCAAGCTCAATCAAAGCCCAACTTCCGAATCGCTGAAACCGCTGCGCCATGGATTGAACGCTCAATCCGGCAACGTTAATTGCCAAGCGCTTGTGGAAGGTTCTCTCCCAATAGCATTGCTCACATTCTTCGCCACGCCCGGCTGGTGTACTGACACCACAAGTCACACACGCATGCACACCTGCTGTGATGCAGACCTTGCAGCGCCGGCGACCATCAGATCCCGCAATCAGTACGCGATGTCGCCGGCAGTCAGGGCATGTCTCGGCAGCAGGACCACTGCATTTTGGGCAGAGCAATTTGCCAGTCAGCGTGTTCCTCGCTGTTCGCTGTGAATGCGTCCCGCAGGATTCGCAGATTGCTGGCTCACGAAAGTGCACTGCGCAGGGTTTGCACACAGGCCCATAGGGGGTGATACGCCCGACTTTGAAATCGACTTTGTTGCATCGGGCGCATGGCCCACTCCTTAAGCAGGCGCTGCAGCGCGCGGCCTTATCAAATGTCGGGAGCCTGGAGAAATTGCCGCAGCCCGAACAGAGTCGACGCTTGAAGAGTCGTGGATAGCAGTTCCCGCAATAGCGCTTTTCTTGGTAAACCCTTTTGGGCTGCGCTACGACACGGCCGCAGCCGTCGCATTCACAGCGATCCAAATGTTCAACGGATGCCACGTCGTCTGACCTTTCGTTTCAGTCGCAGCCACATACGCAGCGTCTGCGCGGGGCTACTGGGATGTTGACGGCCAACACCACTTACCAAGTGATGCCTAGGCGACTGGAGTGCTGCGACCAAATCCAGCAGAACTGGAGGCGCACTATTGGGGGAAAAGTGCAGAGTCGAGGCTGGAAGCAACTCATGTCGCGCCGCTTCGATAAATTTTTCTGGCCCAGCCGACATTATTACCCACGCGATACTGAGCAGCACAGAGCGATCAGCGGGGGAGAGGTATTCAAGAGGCAACCCCAACGGAATCGGCTGGAGAGACTCAGGCAATATGCCCAGTGATTCGAAGAATCGCCCAGCAGCAACGCTATGTCGACGTACTGCTGCTTGGGCAAAGCTCACCATGGTTCGTGCAACGGTCAACCAATCGCGAAAATCGAGAGACGATGTACCGTACATGGGCCGAAGGCCAATGCTTTCGTCCACGTACCTCTGGAAAGCCAGAGCACCCTCTGCAGCAGCGCTCCGATCTCCGCCGCTTAGTGAAGCACCGCACCTATGGCAGTCGCTCAGCGAGGCACCGGCTCTCAGAAGTTCCGGCTGCAGAGGAGCCAGACAACGTCCACACCGATCAACAAGCTTTATCCCATGGATAGGGCAGCAGGTATGCCAGGCCAGGCGCCATTGAATGCAATACCGCGAGTTGTATTGCGTAATGCAATCCGGGCAGCATTGTAGGCCCCCGCTATGATGCCCCCCTCTGCAACCCAGCACCGTTAGCCAAGGCCAATTCCCGCACGGCAGTCTGTCCGGCCGACGCACGATCGAGGACATCGCACGCCTAAGGGTAGCGGACTGCAGGCTCGCGTAAGGTACACCCGACAGCCTGCTAAGAACCGCAAGCCTGCTCTCTGCCACAGATCGATCCAGATCACTTGCCCAAGCTCTAAAGCCAGGCCATGTGATTGCGGTCAACGCTGCGGAGGAGCAGCCGTGAGCAAGTGCCATCCTGACAATCCAGGAAGTCAGAAGCTCGTCGGCAAGCAGCGGTTTAGTGAGGGGCCAGATCGGGTTTACAGGGCCTGCTCCCGAATGCCACGAGTAGGACGTAACCATGACATGCTCTCGATGAGTTCTATGTCAATGCACTCCTTACCGGAAGCTATGGCCTGCTTCGCACACTCCATCAGAAGCCGGTGCACATTCCCCAAGTTTCCGCCGGAAATTGCGTGTATACGTCGGGCCTTATCTGGATGCGCCAACCCAGAGGGCTTCTTCAGCGGCAGTATCGACTCAAACCCTTTGAGCAAGCGCTGGAATTCGGGATCGAGCTTCCACTGATCGAGCTTGATGACATCGAAGCGACTGGCATGTTGTGGGTCATGATGAAGGATACGAACGGCATCCGTTGTGCCGACGCCAATGATCGGTATCACCAGTTCATTACAGAGCGACTTCAAGGCGTTCATCACCTCACGCTGCTTGATCGCAGAGCCCGTCAGCAACGAATGAAACTCATCAATGATCAGCATTCTGACCCTGAGCTCACGGAAGGAATGAATCACCTGGTAACGCAATGCCAACTTGGTATCCGTGATCCTGTAAGGCATCCATAGCTGCTCCAACAAAGCCACATACAGCGCCTTCTCGTCAGCAGCCGAAGGTGCCTCCGCGAGAATCAAGGGGCGGACCGGATCATCATTTTCGTCGACATACCCTTCACCATGCGTTTTCTGGAACCGCCTGATGATGGTCGTCTTGCCGTTGTTGGAGTCGCCTACAATCAGCAGATTAGGCATGCGAGCTCGCTTGGGCATGACGATCAGGTCATTGAGCGTGTCCAAGACAGTGCGAGCCGATGCATACCCGATCCAACGCTCCTCTCCCATGAAAAGGATCCGATCCCGATCACTCAGCTGCAACACTGGCCGAAAATCAGGATGAATGTGTTCGTATGTGCTCATTCGACTTCACCTGTTGATTCCACCTCCGAAAGCATAAGTAGGTCAGAATCCTCCTGTAAGGGATCCAGTACCAACTTCGCAACGGGCTTTGTCGGTTGCGCCGGCGTACCCTTCTTCCCGTGAGTACGACTCTTTTGGGCATCTTTGCGGGCTTTCTTGCTGGTCGCGGACGCCTCTTCGACAAGCTTTCGGTTTTCGACGGCGTACTCGGCGATCAATGCATCGTCTATGTTCTCGCGCCCTTCGCTTACAGCTTTGTCCTTGGCAGCGTGATACTCCCAGAGGGTCACCGCAGGGAACGCTTGGTATGAGGCTGGCACTCGGAAGTATTGCTTCAGAACAGGGTCGTAGAACCAAATGACGCTGACATCCCTCGGATCCCGCCTGAAGAGCAGCTTGAGTGCCTTTCCGGTCGCGGGATCCTTTTGATTGATCCAATGACGCAGCGCCTCGGAGTAGTAGAACAGATCCCACTGCACACCGTACGTCTGCACAGTCCTGCGAACGGACGGCAGAAAATCCAATTGAACCGCTAAGGGATCGGTCGGTCGCGCCGGCACACTGACCAGAGGATCAACCTCCCGATTGCCGAAGAACGCCAACTGCCACTTGCGAGCAGGGCTCATGTGAATCTTTTTATGGTAGGTCTGGTGGTACTTCAAAATTGACCGAACCAGCCATACATCGAATTCCGCCATTGTGAGAACGGCTTTAGCATCCGAATCGTAACCCTCCCGCTCCTGAGGGTTACTAAATGTTGTACCCGGCAACTCGTGCACCATTCTCATGAAAGTGCCAAGCACCCGCTCGATTCGACCACCGTATTTTGGAACTTTGGATGGTCGGAAGACGCTGTCTATCCCGTAGTTCTTACAGGAATCTACGATGTTCTGCGCCCTGAAGTCTGCACCATTGTCAGTGTGAATCGTTCGCGGGAAACCCCATACCGGCCACTCTCCACGGATGTCGTGGGCAGCCAGCCAGGCTTCCTTGGGCAAAATCGAATGTGCGATGCACATCGCCACAGATGTCTCGGAAGGCGACTCGAACGCCAAGTAATAGCCAACGATCATGCAGGAGTAGATGTCGATGGCTAGGGTGAGCCATGGCCGACCAATTGGCTTGCGATGGCGTTCGTCCACCACAATGAGATTGACCGGGGTATGGTCGATCTGCACAACGGCTAGGGGATAGCCTTCGTCTGGAAACTGACCGACTGAAGGCGTGTGTCGATTGTTCGCCTGCTCGGCATACCCGCGCCGACGAAGCTTCACCACCTCGGGAATCTGTCGGATCCGGGCCCTGATAGCGGATGCACCCGGAGGCTGAATGTCTAGCGCTCGCGCTCTGCGTCCAATTTCCGAAATCGTGGACTGAACCGTGTACCGTTGCTCAGTCAGGTAGTAATCATCCAGCACCTCTTGAACGAGTTTTTCTCCTTCAACAGAGAGGCGAGTACTGCCTTCGCGCCAACCTCGTTTGCGCGGCACAAGAGCCAAAACCTCATTCCATCGATTGTAGCGATCCAGCCAACGGTAAAGGGTTGCCGTGCTGATTCCGGTCGCCTTCGCACGCGCCGCGACAGACTCTTTGGACAAAACCGTATTGCCCAGCAACGGTAAGATGGCGGAGTAGCGCTTTTGCGCAATAGCCCAGGCATCCGAGCTGATGCTGCTGATATCGTGGTTAACGTACAGGCCGTCCAGTTTCTCCGGATCCACAGCCCTGAGATCCAGAATCTGAAGGGCCGCACTGCGACCTGTCTCGACCTCGGTCGCGATCACCGTTTGTAGATCCAGGATCTGAACAATTCGGTAGACCTGCTTGTCTCTACGCACCATTGCACCGACTTCAATGGCAACGCGAGACCGAACGGGCTCAAACGGAACCAGGTGCTCGCTGGTGTCGTCTTCATACAGCTTCATGATCGGGCACCCAGAGTTCGAGGTCATAGTTCAGAGGTTCGGTGATGTCGCAGTCGACCTGGCGCGTGGCGATCAGGTGCCACAGCAGCGATACACCCCGATCGCGGAAAATACCGTTGAAGTGCCGCGCCAAAAGGTAGTGCACAGGAGCGACTTCCATCTCACGCAGCGTATTCAGCACTGCATCGATGTCACCCTGTTCAAAAATCATTCGCTCGAAACGTTCCAGGAACACAATATTTTCGAGCGGAAGGCCTCGAATCCGCGACTCGTCATAAATGCGAAACTGCCACCCTTGGGTACGGGCCAACCGGCGGGCCTCCTTCCATTTACCTGCCCAGTCTCGCCATTTCTCTACCCATTGCTCCCTCGGCTTTACCTCAACAAGCAGCGGCCGCAGCTCGCCAAAGTAGGGCAGGTGCCGCTGGTGATATAAAACAAGGTAATCGGGCGTGTAGATCTGCGGACGGCCTAGGGAGTCGGTGAAGGGAACCTCCACCGGTTGGGAGATAACCGACTGAACCTGATGAGAGAAGCGCATACGCTTCAGAAAGTCCCGTTCCAACGACGATTCGAAAGCAACGCCACCGAGCCCTTTGAAAGCCATCACTCCTGAAATGCTACGGCGGGTCGGTTTGATCTTCCGAACCGGCTTAATCTGGTCGCATCTATTTCCAATCATTTTCTTTTTGGTCTCATTTATTACCGACAGTCTTCTCAGTAATTTCAGAAGGTTTTGATGGCCCATAGACGCCTGTAGCGTAGCCATTTCTCATCTATTTCGAAAGCCTACACCAGTTCAAAACCGCAACCCGGCGAGATAACCCTCGCCCACCACGGCGTGCTGTTTCTCGATGAGCTGCCGGAGTTTGATCGCAAGGTGCTGGAGGTACTGCGCGAACCGATGGAGTCCGGGCATATCGTGATTGCCCGGGCCAAGGATCGCGTGCGTTTTCCGGCGCGGTTTCAGTTGGTGGCAGCGATGAATCCGTGCCCCTGTGGATATCTTGGCGAGCCGAGCGGCAAGTGTTCCTGCACGCCGGACATGGTGCAGCGCT
Source organism: Pseudomonas sp. NPDC087639 (assembly GCF_044743385.1). Taxonomy (NCBI): domain Bacteria; kingdom Pseudomonadati; phylum Pseudomonadota; class Gammaproteobacteria; order Pseudomonadales; family Pseudomonadaceae; genus Pseudomonas; species Pseudomonas sp. NPDC087639. The sequence continues at coordinate 162,822 of NZ_JBIUWI010000002.1, forward strand.
ATCGCAACAAACTGTCGGGGCCGCTGCTGGACCGGATCGATTTGCACCTGACGGTGGCGCGGGAGGCGACGGCGTTGAACCCAGCGGTAAAGCCAGGTGAGGACAGCGCCAGCGCAGCGGCGTTGGTGGCCGAGGCGCGTGAACGACAGCAAAAGCGTCAAGGCTGTGCGAATGCGTTCCTTGATCTGCCGGGCCTGAAACGGCACTGCAAGTTATCCACAGCCGACGAAACCTGGCTGGAGTCCGCCTGTGAGCGACTGACCTTGTCGCTGCGCTCGGCCCATCGTTTGCTCAAAGTCGCCAGAACCCTGGCAGACCTTGAGCAAGTCGATGCAATCAGGCGTGAGCACTTGGCCGAAGCGCTGCAGTATCGGCCGGCGACGCCTTAATGCTCGGTCAGATCAACCAGTGGCGCCTGCCGCACTTCGGTTGCGCGCCCGGCCTGAATCTCGGTTACACGCTTCAAGGCGTTATCCACAGCATTTTTGTCGGCGAGCAAGCTGTAGCTGATCTGGAACTGTTTGTGTTCCTTCGGCGCAATGGTCGGCACCAGATTCAGCGGACGCTGATAGCGGCGGTTGTAGGAGAAACTGGTGCCCGGCTCCAGTCCCGTGACATAGCCCTGCCCTTGGGTGTCAGTGTTTTTCCACAGGGAAAACACCGGCAACTGCTGGGTGTTGAAGCCGACGGAAACACCGAGGCTGCCGGCCTTGTTATGCAGAACGGTCAGGGTTTCGCCTTTGGCGTCAGCATAGGGCACGACGTTGTAGACGGTTTCGTCGTAGTCCTTGGTCGGAGCGCGGTAGGTCTGCCAGTCGGGCAAATCACCCTTGGCCTTGTCGTTGAAAGGCGAGACCTGTTTCACCGGCGCAGCAAAACGGGCGCCCTGCTCAAGGAACGGCGTACTGAAGTTGCTGTGATACAGCGCCTGATATTCCTTTGGATAATCGCCGTTGTTGGTCAACTTATCGTTGAGTGCGAAACGCACGCTGCCGGGCTCGGTGACCAGTTCAGTGACGACCGTGAAGTCGACTTTCTTGAACGCCTGCTCTTTCAGTTCGCCGCGCAGACTGATGGCGTAGGGTGGTTCTTCATCGATGTGCAGCGTGACAGTGCTGGCCGGGATGTTGGCGGCGCGCCCGTGCAGGGTCAGCAGCTCACCATTGTCCATGCCGGGATGGCCGACCCATTCGTAACCGCAGCGGGTCACCAGTTCGTTGAAGCCTTCCAGCCAGCCCAGGCCACCGCGTCCGTTGAGTTCGATGAATGCCGGATTGACCACATCCTTGACCGGCGAATCCCAGCCCATGCGCACGTTGCCAACGGAGGCGTGCAGGACATTCATGCCACGGGTCGGCACCACAGAGAGTTTCATCGTGCCGTTATCGATATCCACGATGCTCACACCTTCCTGCCGCCCACCATGCAAGGTGCGCAGGCTTATCGAGAAGGGTTTGTCGGTTTTCACGCCGAGTTGCTCACTGGTGATGGTCCAGTTTTGCGCGGGCTTATTGGCATCGAGAAGGACGTAATCCCAAGCCATGGCATGGGAGGCAGCGGACAGTGCGCCGAGTGCGGCGACGAGTTTGAGCGGGGACATGGCAGCAGCCTTTATTGGAGTTGTGCCATTTTTATAGCGCTGCGGAAACGTTTCAGCAAGTGTATTAGATCGACAGATCGCATGTTCTGCCGAAGATCTTCAGTGATGCAATCGCGAGCAGGCTCGCTCCCGCAGGGGATCCGGGTCTTCACAAAATCTGTGATTCGCACCGGACACTGTAGGAGCGAGCCTGCTCGCGATAGCTATTTCAGGCGCACATCAACGGAAGCGATCAACCTCGGAACGCAAGTCCGCCGCCAGTTTCTCAAGCTCCTTGGCGGTCACGGCCAGGTTGGAAACCACTTCACGCTGCTCGCTGTTGGCCAACGCAATACTTTGTAGGTTGCTGCTGAGCAACGTCGCGGTGCTGCTCTGCTCCTGCGTCGCCGTGGTGATCGCTGCAAACTGCTGCCCCGCCGAACGGCTCTGCTCGTCAATCCGCGCCAGCGCAGATGCCACGTTGGCGTTGCGCGACAGGCCTTCCTGCATCAGCACATTGCCCTGCTCCATGGTGCTGATCGCGTTGCCGGTTTCCTGCTGAATGCTCTGGATCATGCCGGAGATTTCATCGGTCGCCTGACGAGTACGCGACGCGAGGTTACGCACCTCATCCGCCACCACCGCAAAGCCGCGACCTTGCTCGCCCGCACGCGCCGCTTCGATGGCTGCGTTGAGCGCCAGCAGGTTGGTCTGCTCGGCAATCGAGGTAATTACGCTGACGATGCCACCGATTTCCTGGGAACGCTGACCAAGAGTGTTGATCACGGTGGCGGTGGTGTTCAGCGCGCCGGCGATTTGCTCCAGAGAGGACGAAGCCTCTTCCATCGAGCTGCGACCAATCTGCGTTTGCTGCGCGTTTTCCTGAGCCAATCGCTGGGTGGCGCCCATGTTGTCGGCGATGTCCAGCGAGGTGGCGCTGAATTCTTCTACCGCGCCGGCCATGCTGGTGATCTCGCCGGATTGCTGCTCCATACCTTCGTAAGCTCCGCCGGACAAACCGGAGAGCGCCTGCGCGCGGCGGTTGACCTCTTCCGAGGAGCGGCGGATGTGCTCGACCATGGTCGACAACGCCTGGCTCATCTGGTTGAACGCGCGGGACAGTTGACCGATTTCGTCGTTGCTCGACACGTTCAGACGCACGCTCAGATCCCCGGCGCCCAAGGCTTCGGCCTGACGCACCAGATCACTCAACGGTGCCAATTTGCTTCGCAGCAACCACACCACCGAACCGACCGCCAACAGCATCGCCAGCAAACTGCCGATGGCCAGTTGCGTACCCACGCTCCAGGTCACCGCACGGATTTCGGCTTTCGGCATGCTCGCCACGACCGCCCACGGCCCACCGTCGAACGGCACCGAAACGCTGTAGAAATCTTCAGCCTTGTCGCTCCAGAACTGGCCTTTGCCCGGGGTTTTGGCCAGGCCGCCAATCACCGTAACCGCCTGATCCAATGCTTGTACGCCCGCCGGGGCAACCAGCCATTTGTTTTGCTCATCCAGCAGCGCCAACGAGCCGGTCTGGCCGATACGGAAGCGCTTGAGGTTGTCGAACTGGGCGTTCTGCGCGTCGGTGTAGTCGAAGCCGACAAACAGCACCGCGATCACCTTGCCGCTGCTATCACGCACCGGGGTGTATTGAGTCATGTAGGAACGATCAAACAACAGGGCGCGACCGACATAACCCTGGCCCGCCATCAATTTCGCATAGGCCGGGTGAGCGTGATCAAGCAAGGTGCCGATGGCGCGAGTACCGTCCTGTTTGGTCAGGGAGGTGCTGACACGGACAAAGTCTTCGCCACTGCGCACGAACAGCGTGGCGACACCAGCAGTCATCTGCTTGAACTCGTCGACTTCCTTGAAGTTGTTGTTCAGCACTTCGCTGCCCAGGTGCAGGCCCGGTGTCTGGGTGCCTGCCACGCTCACGGGCTCACTCGGGTGAATGCTCAAACCTGCGCTGAAGCGCTTCTCGAACAGCCCGCTCAGGCGCTGGGTGCTTTCACGCAGCGTACCGTGGAAGGTGCTCAGTTGGTCGGCGAGCAGACGCGCCTCACTGGCCAAGTGCTCTTCACGGGTGGCGAGGTTGGCTGTATCCAGCGAACGCAGGGCGAACACCGTACTGCCGCTGATGACAATCGCCAGTATCACGGCGAGCGCGAGACCCAGCTGTGAGGCGATCCGAGCGCGAGGTTGAGACATGGACAGCTCCTGGCCGAACTTGCCGATCCTCCTTGATCGCAGCTCGGATAATTTTCTAATGGGGGTGAATCCTGGATACCGGCACGACGGTTCCACATGCACGTATTCGGCGGCAAAACCGAATACTTGAGCGAACAGCAGGGTTATGGCACAAGGCCGGCATTGTGACGGCTCGATCGTTTCAGCTCAAGCGCGTGACGGCCGGCAGCGCCATGGCGCGGACTTCGCCTTGCAGGAAGTCACTGAGGCGGCGCAAACGTTCACCTCCCGGCCGGGTTTTTGGCCACACCAGGTAATAATTCAGTCCACTGGCGACGGCGGTTGGCCACGGCAGACTCAAACGTCCCTGCGCGACATCCTCGGCGACCATCAACAGATCGCCCATCGACACGCCGTAACCGCGCGCCGCTGCAATCATCCCCAACTCCAGCGTATCGAACACCTGGCCGCCCTTGAGCGACACCTGATCAGAAAGCCCCATATGCTCCAGCCAACTGCGCCAATCACGGCGATCCGGAGTGGGATGGAGCAATTCGGCGGACGCCAGACGCGCCACGTCCCATGGCTGGTCATTCAGCAGGTTGGGCGCGCCCACCGGGATCAGCTCTTCGGGAAACAGCAGGCTGGCCTCCCAGTCCGGCGGAAAATGGCCGTCGCTCAGAAGCACGGCGCAATCGAAGGGCTCATCATTGAAGTCCACCGAGTCCACGTCCATCCAGGCACTGGTCAATTGCACTTCGTTACCCGGCTGCAAATGACGAAAGCGACTGAGGCGCGCCAGCAGCCAGCGCATGGTCAGAGTCGACGGGGCTTTCATGCGCAGGATGTCGTCCTCTGCGCGCAAGGTGTTGCAGGCGCGCTCAAGGGCAGTGAAGCCTTCACGGATGCCCGGCAGCAGCATGCGCGCCGACTCGGTGAGTTGCAGATTGCGCCCGCTGCGGTGAAACAAGCGGCAGGCGAAATGTTCCTCTAGCGTACGAATGTGCCGGCTCACCGCGCTCTGGGTGATCGACAGCTCCTCGGCCGCGCGAGTGAACGAACTGTGCCGCGCCGCCGCTTCAAATGCGCGCAGGGCATACAAAGGAGGAAGACGACGAGACATTCGGAAAGCTCCTATAGCGGGAAGCGGCCGACTTATCAGAATCTGTTCAGGATGAGTTTTAATCATGCAACCCATCCTTTTTATCCCTTTGTGCATTCCCTGCCAAGCGCCGAGAATCGACGCTCTCCTGTTCCCTCTATTGATGAGTGGTGAAGACCATGCAGCATCCTGTGCGTACCGAACTCTGGGCCATCCTGCGGCTGTCGGGGCCGTTGATTGCTTCACAGTTGGCGCACATGTTGATGGTGCTGACCGACACCGTGATGATGGCGCGCATCAGCCCCGAAGCGCTGGCCGGCGGCGGCTTGGGCGCGGCAACTTATTCGTTCGTGTCGATTTTCTGCATCGGCGTGATTGCCGCGGTCGGCACCCTGGTGGCGATCCGTAAGGGCGCCGGCGACATCATTGGCGCCGCCCGCCTGACCCAAGCGGGATTGTGGCTGGCATGGCTGATGGCGCTGGGCGCAGGCTTGCTGCTGTGGAACCTGAAACCGGTGTTGCTGCTGTTCGGCCAGACCGAAACCAACGTCATCGCTGCCGGGCAATTTCTGATCGCCCTGCCCTTCGCCCTGCCCGGCTATCTGAGCTTCATGGCACTGCGCGGTTTCACCAGTGCGATTGGCCGGGCGACGCCAGTGATGGTGATCAGCCTTGCTGGCACGGTGGCCAACTTCCTGCTCAATTACGCGCTGATTACCGGCATGTTCGGCCTGCCGAAACTGGGTTTGATGGGCATCGGGCTGGTGACGGCGATCGTCGCCAACTGCATGGCACTCGCGTTGGCCTGGCACATTCGCCGGCATCCCGCATATGACGCGTATCCGTTGCGCGCCGGCCTGTCGCGGCCGAACCGGCAATACCTCAAGGAACTCTGGCGGCTCGGTCTGCCGATTGGTGGCACTTACGCGGTGGAAGTCGGGTTGTTCGCCTTCGCGGCGTTGTGCATGGGCACCATGGGCAGCACGCAAATGGGCGCGCACCAGATTGCCCTGCAGATCGTTTCGGTGGCATTCATGGTGCCGGCGGGGATGTCGTACGCGATCACCATGCGTGTCGGCCAGCATTACGGCGCCGGTCAGTTGCTGGATGCACGCATGTCCGGTCGGGTCGGCATCGCGTTCGGCGCGGTGGTGATGCTGGGTTTTGCGATGGTGTTCTGGCTGCTGCCGAATCAATTGGTCGGATTGTTTCTCGATCACAACGATCCGGCGTTTGCCGAAGTGATCCGCCTCGCGGTCAGTCTGTTGGCAGTGGCGGCGTGGTTCGAGTTGTTCGACGGTACACAGACGATTGCCATGGGCTGCATCCGTGGGCTCAAGGATGCCAAAACCACGTTTCTGGTCGGGCTCGGGTGCTATTGGCTGATCGGCGCACCGGCGGCGTGGTGGATGGCGTTCCACCTGAACTGGGGACCGACGGGTGTCTGGTGGGGCTTGGCGTTGGGGCTGGCGTTTGCGGCGGTGAGCCTGACGCTGGCGTTTGAATGGAAGATGAAGCGGATGATTCGGCGTGAGCCTGCGTCATCCAATCAATACACAGTCGCCCAGACCGACTGAGATCCCTTGTAGGAGAGAGCCTTTGTGGCGAGGGGATTTATCCCCGATGGGTGGCGAAGCCGCCCCAAAACCGGTAGCTGGGGTCTATCAGATGTATCCAGTGCTATGGTCTTGCGACTGCTTCGCAGCCGATCGGGGATAAATCCCCTCGCCACAATGTTGTTCCTAATTGAGTTATGGAGTTAGCTCACGATTTCGAGGGCTGGATGCTGACTCGAACCAAACGTCAGGTACTCCACCAACTCCGCCAACGGCAGCGGCTTGCTGATCAGGTACCCTTGAACCTGATCGCAACCAAAGCCACGCAGCAGATCCAGTTGCTCCGGGGTTTCCACCCCTTCGGCGACCACTTCCAGATGCAGGTTGTGCGCGAGGTTGATCATCGCGTGCACCAGTTTGCGGTTCTCTTCGCGCTGCTCCATGCCGCCCACGAAACTCTTGTCGATCTTCAGCAAAGTGATCGGCAAGCTATTCAAGTGCACGAACGACGAAAACCCGGTGCCGAAGTCATCCAGAGAAAAACGCACGCCGAGGCGGCCGAGGGCGTCCATGGTCTGCTTGACCAGATCACTGCGGCGCATGACAGCGGTTTCGGTCAATTCGAACTCCAGCCACTGCGCCTCGACGCCACGCTCGGCAATCAACCGGCTGAGCGTCGGCAGCAACTGGCTGTCCTGAAACTGGCGGAACGACAGGTTGATCGCCATGTGCAACGCCGGCAGCCCGCGCTCACGCAAAGCCTGCATATCGCGCAGGGCCCGGGAAATCACCCAGTAACCCAGCGGCACGATCAAACCGCTCTGCTCGGCCAGCGGCACGAATTCGCTCGGCGGCAGCAGGCCGCGTTCGCCGTGACGCCAGCGCACCAAGGCTTCGAGGCCGACGATCTGGCCGTCCTCAAGATTCAAACGTGGCTGGTAATGCAGCTCCAGCTCATCGCGACGCAAGGCCCGGCGCAGCTCGCTTTCGAGGTCGGCCATGCTCCGCGCGTTGCGGTTGATGCGTTCGTTGAAGATATGAAAGGTGCAGCCCTGGGTGCTTTTGGCCTGCTGCATGGCGATGTGCGCGTGCCACATCAGTGGGTCGGCGCCACCCTGTGCGCGGGCATGGGCGATGCCGAGGCTGGAGCCGATCAGCAGGCTTTCGCCATCGACCCAGTAAGGTTCGGCCAAGGCTTCGGTAATGCGTTCGGCCATCCACTCAGCGCGTTGCGGTGCGCGGCGGGTGTCGATCAGCAGGGCGAATTCATCGCTGCCCAGCCGCGCCAGTTGATCGCCGGCCTCGAGCTGACTCTTCAGCCGTGCGACGACTTGCAGAATCAAGCGGTCGCCGGCCTGATGACCGAGGGCGTCGTTGGCATGGCGGAAGTTATCGAGATCAAGATGCCCGAGCGCAAGGCCCCGGCCGTCGTTTTCCGCGAGGCGCGCCGCCAGCAAGGTCTGAAAACCCTGGCGGTTGGCGATGCCGGTCAGCGGATCCTGTTCGGCAAGGCGTTGCAGGGTGTTTTCCAGCACGCCGCGTTCGCGCACATGGCGCAGGCAACGGCGGAGCATGTCGGCGTCGAGGGCGTCGAACACCAGCCAGTCGCTGACGCCAACGGGCGCGGTGGCCGGCTCGTGATCCAGCAGCAACACCGTCGGCAAACTGCAACGGCCCGGCGCGGGTTGCAATGCGGGAAGGGTCAACAGCACCGCGTGGCGGTTGTCTTCGAACAAACTGCTGACCGACTCCCAGTTCGGCGCGCTGATCAGCACTGCCGCGCTCCCCATCAGAGCCAGACACTCGCGCAATAACGCTGTCCACGCTGGCTCTTCGGCCAGTAGCAGCAAACGCAAGGGTTCGACAGGCGTAGACAAGCTAGCTCCCTAGACTCTGCAATGATGTGGGCGGGGCATTATGCCGTTGCGCTGTTCAATGACCAAATGACAACGGTTATCAAAACGTTATTTTGTGTCACGAATGAGAACATTAGCCGCAAAATCTCCACGCATCCTGCGTGAAAGTAACAAAACCGGCAAATTTGAATCGCGTGGTGCGTATCTATTCTGAAATAGAAGCAAATATAGTTTAGTGTTTTAATATGGTTTGCCTTTTCTTT
>NZ_JBIUWI010000003.1:0-68600 GCF_044743385.1 Pseudomonas sp. NPDC087639
GTGAAACGATGCATCGCCGATGGTAGTGTGGGGTTTCCCCATGTGAGAGTAGGTCATCGTCAAGATTAAATTCCGAAACCCCAATTGCGAAAGCAGTTGGGGTTTTGTTTTAGTAGAAGTACCGATTTTTGCTGGCTCGTTACCGTGTTGACGCGCCAGATACAGAATTTCTTGACGACCATAGAGCGTTGGAACCACCTGATCCCATCCCGAACTCAGCAGTGAAACGATGCATCGCCGATGGTAGTGTGGGGTTTCCCCATGTGAGAGTAGGTCATCGTCAAGATTGAATTCCGAGACCCCTGTCTGCTAGCGCAGACAGGGGTTTTCTCGTTTACAGGCTTGCTAAAAGTAGACGATCAAACAGCTTTGCGAGCCTTGCTGATACGGCACACCAGATGTAGACGCCAATCCCTGATAGTCCTCAATCAAAACATCCAAGTTTGCGAACATTACTTGTCCGCTGATACCAATGATCGAATACGAGCATGAAAATCTGCTCCCAGATATGACAAAGCCAGCCCCTGAACTTCAAGGGCTGGCTTTTTTATGCACAACGCATTCGCTTGGAACTGATAGCAGGCTGTTGCTGCGACTTTGCGCTTCGCGCATGTAGCAAAAATTCAGACTCGCGTAGGGCGCCACTCAGGACTCGATGGTCAGACTGCCCTTAAAGCTTACAGAATGTGCAACTGGCGCCCAGGCATCAGTCAAAAACACCACGCGGCGAACGCTCTAGCACGCCGTTCGGCGGGAATCTTCCGCAAATGCCATCCATTTTCCGCACAGCCCTAAGATTTCTCCGACTCGTGCCGACAGACTGGTGAGACATGCGTGCACCAAATCAGAGCAGCCAGAAGAATGCTGCCTGCGCTGTACATGGAATGTTGCATCCCGGAACGCATCCCCACTTTTGCATAAGAAGTCCCATGAAATGAATCTCAAGTTCAGCCATAAAATCCTGTTGGCCGCCTCGGGCGTCGTGGTCCTGGCTTTCGCTTTATTCACGCTCTACAACGACTATCTGCAGCGAAACACCATTCGCCAGAACCTCCAATCCTCCGTGCAGCAGGCCGGTGATCTGACCGCCAGCAGTGTGCAAAACTGGATGAGCGGGCGGATTCTGGTGTTGGAAAACCTTGCGCAGAACGTTGCCCATCAGGGCAAGGACGCCGATTTCCCGGGCCTGGTTGATCAACCGGCCTTCACCTCGAACTTCCAGTTCACCTACGTCGGCCAGGCCAACGGTGTATTCACCCAGCGCCCTGACGCGAAGATGCCGGACGGCTATGACCCACGTCAGCGTCCTTGGTACAAGCAGGCGGTAATCGCCGACAAAACCATGCTGACGCCGCCGTACATGGCGGCGGTCGGTGGCCTGGTGGTGACCATCGCCATGCCGGTGAAGAAGAACGGCGAACTGCTCGGTGTGGTCGGTGGTGACCTGAGCCTGGAAACCCTGGTAAAGATCATCAACTCGGTGGACTTCGGTGGCCTCGGCCATGCGTTCCTGGTTAGTGCCGATGGTCAGGTGATCGTCAGCCCGGACAAAGATCAGGTGATGAAGAACCTGAAGGACATCTATCCGAACTCCAGCGTACGCATCGAGAAGGGCAACCAGAACGTGCTGCTCAACGGCCAGGAACGCATCCTGTCGTTCACCCCGGTCAGCGATTTGCCGAATGCTCAGTGGTACATCGGTCTGTCGATCGATCGCGATAAAGCCTACGCCGCACTCAGCCAATTCCGTACTTCGGCGCTGATTGCCATGTTCGTTGCGGTGGGCGCAATTGCGCTGCTGTTGAGCCTGTTGATCAACGTGTTGATGCGTCCGCTGACCACCATGGGCCGCGCGATGCAGGACATCGCTCAGGGCGAGGGCGATCTGACTCGTCGTCTGGTCGTAGAAAGCAAAGACGAATTCGGCGAACTGGGCAGCTCGTTCAACCAATTCGTTGAACGGATTCACGCGTCGATTTCTGAAGTGTCTTCGGCAACCCGTCAGGTTCATGACCTGTCGCAACGGGTGATGGCGTCGTCCAACGCTTCCATCGTCGGTTCGGACGAACAGAGTGCGCGCACCAACAGCGTGGCCGCGGCGATCAACGAACTGGGCGCCGCCACTCAGGAAATCGCCCGCAACGCCGCCGATGCTTCGCAGCACGCCAGCGGCGCGAGCGAGCAGGCCGATGACGGTCGCCAAGTGGTTGAGCAAACCATACTGGCAATGACCGAGTTGTCGCAGAAGATCAGCCTGTCGTGCACGCAGATCGAAACCCTGAATGCCAGCACCGACAACATCGGACACATCCTCGATGTGATCAAAGGCATCTCGCAGCAGACCAACCTGTTGGCGCTCAACGCCGCCATCGAAGCGGCACGTGCCGGTGAAGCCGGGCGTGGCTTTGCGGTGGTGGCGGACGAGGTGCGTAACCTTGCCCATCGCACCCAGGAGTCGGCGGAAGAGATCCACAAGATGATCACTTCGTTGCAGGTCGGTTCGCGTGAAGCGGTGACCACCATGAACGCCAGTCAGGCGTCCAGCGAGCAGAGCGTTGAAGTGGCCAACCAGGCCGGTTTGCGCCTGGTCAGCGTGACCCAGCGCATCGGCGAAATCGACGGTATGAACCAGTCGGTAGCGGCCGCCACTGAAGAGCAGACCGCGGTGGTGGAAACCCTCAACGTCGACGTTAACCAGATCAACCTGTTGAACCAGCAGAGTGTGGCCAACCTCAACGAAACGTTGAAGGATTGTGATGCGTTGTCGCAGCAGGCCAACCGCCTGAAGCAGTTGGTCGACAGTTTCAAAATCTGACCTGAAGTCAGACCGCGTTATCGTTCATCGCGGGCAAGCCCGCTCCCACAGGATTCTTGGCGAACACGAAATGTGTGAACGACTTGGACTCTGTGGGAGCTGGCTTGCCAGCGATAGCGGTAGCGGTAGCTCAGTCACCGCCAAACCAAAGCCTTAAACAAACAGCTTCAAAACATTCCCCATCGCATCATCCGCAAACCCCTGCACAAAATCCTTGAACCCCGGCAGCGCCTCGGCCCCACCGCTGGCAGGCTCGGCAATGATCGTCCAGGTCGCCCGCGACTTCCCCGCACCCAACGACTCCACATTCATCGCCGCCCACAGATTGGCCACACCCAAGGTGTTGTAGATCGTTGTCCAGGTCATGCTCCGCGCCTGCTCATCGCGGGAGTTGAGTTGCTCGACCACCACGTTGCCGTCCTTGAAGCATTTCTTGCGCAGCGAGGACACGCCCTCGCCGGTCAATTCAATGTGCGACAGCGCCGGGATGAATTGATCGAAACCGCCGAAGTTGCCGACCACTGCCCAGACTTGCGCGGCGTCTGTCGGCACTTCTACCGAAGACACAACGTGGCAGCCGTGAGGGTTCTTGATCAGGGTGTCGGGTTGCAGAGTGCTCATGGTGTTGCTCCTTTTTGATGAACTAGATGAAATTGATTTCTTTCAGGTAATCGCAGCCACGACGCAGCAGCGCCGGGGATTTTTCCGGGTAGTGCGCGCCCATCTGCTGGACGCCGGCCTCGGCATTGGCGTGGCCGATCAGGGAGATGTCGCCGATGTCTTCCTCGAAGCCGTTGAGGTAGAAACCGAGCACGCCGAACAGCGCGTTGTCGGCATCGACTCGCCCCAGTTGCTGCTGCCAGTCGGCGACGCTGACCAGCGAGAACTCGCTGCCGGTATCGCGAAACGAGGCGACGTAGGCGTCCCAGCTCAACGGCTCGGGGTTGTGCAGGTTGAACACCGAGCGCTGCGCCGAATAACGGCTGGCGTGGAAGGCGATGAATCGCGCAAGGAAGTCCACCGGCATCAGGTCGAAGTTCAGCGCGAAGGCCGGCACCTGCCCGAGCTGGATCGAGCCTTTGAGCATCAGCATCAAGCGGTTTTTATGTGGCTGGCAGACGCCACTGAGGCTGTTGAAACTGATGTTGCCGGGGCGGTACAGATTGACTCGTACCCCAAGCGTTCGCGCCCGTTCAAGGATGCGTTCACCGACCCATTTCGACAGGTTGTAGCCGTTGCGAATGTAGATCGGCGGCGTAGGCGCGGCGGGCAGTTCCAGCACCCGGCCCGCGTCATCGACCGTGCTTGAAGCCGATAGCGTCGAGACGAAATTGAAGACCTTTTTGCTGCTCCCTTCGCAGAGGCGCAGCAGTTCGAAAATCGGCTCGACGTTGTCCGCCGCCAGTGACTCGTAATCGAGCACGTGATTGACGTTGGCAGCGTTGTGCACCAGTGCGCCGAACTGTTGATCCAGCCGCTGATAATCCACGTCGCTCAGGCCCAATTGCGGACGCGCAATATCCGCCGCGTAAACCCGCACCCGACTCAGGTCCAGATGCTCGAGGCGGTTCTCGCGCAATGCCTGAGCAAAGCGCTGCGCCGCTGTTTGTTCGGCACCGTCGCGCACCAGGCAGGCCACTTCGCTGGCGCCCCAACCGAGCAGCGCCTCGACGATATGCACACCGACAAAACTGTTGGCACCGGTGACGATCACCTTGTGCACATCGCCCATACGGCTTATCGGCAGCGGTTCGATATCCAGCGCCCGCTCAGCATCGGCCATGGCCTGGGCGCTGAGCACGGCGCTGTCATCGGTGCCGCGCACCAGCGTGGCGAGTTTGATGAGAGTCGGCAGTTCGATGAAGCGATTGATCGAGATGCTGCGGCCGAACTCTTCACGCAAGCGCAGCAACATCCGCGACAACAGAATCGAATGGCCACCGAGATTGAAGAAACTCTCGTCGGTGGAAATGTCGCTGGTCGGCAATTCCAGCAACTCGGCCCAGATCTCCAGCAGCAGTGCTTCGTCTTCATTGGCCGGCAGGCATTTCGGGCCGCTGTCCTGCACGTTCACCGGCAGTTCCAGCAGCGCTTTGCGGTCGACCTTGCCATTGCTGGCGAACGGCATGTTCGGCAGTTCGGTCCACGCCACCGGCTGCATGTAGTCCGGCAGAAATTGCTGCGCGTGGGCCTTCAGGGCATCGCGAGCGTCGTCTGATTGAGGCTGGGCGAGGAACGCCAGAATCCGCCGCTGACTGTCGATCACCACAGCGATTTGTCGGTACAACTGGCTCTCGCGCAGACAGCGCTCGATCTCTTCCGGCTCGACCCGGAAACCGCGGATCTTCACCTGATTGTCGCGCCGGCCGCACAGCTCGATGCCGTGCTCGCCCCACTTGGCCATGTCGCCGCTGCGGTAAGCGCGCAACTGCTGGCCGTCCGGTAGCTCCAAGGTCAGATAGCGCTCGGCGGTCTGCTGCGGATTGTTCAGGTAACCGAGGCAGACACCGGGGCCGACGATGAAAAGTTCGCCCACGGTCTGCTCGATCACCGGTTGCAGATCATCATCGAGAATCAGCACCTGGCTGTTGGCGATCGGCGCGCCGAGGGTGCGGTTGCTGTCGCCGGGTTTGAGTTGCCGGGCGGTGATCAGCACCGTGGCTTCGGTGGGACCGTAGAGGTTGTGCAGTTTGCCCTGACGCGTGAGTTGCTCGATGACGAATGGCTCGCAGACATCACCGCCGGTCATCACCTGTTGCACGCCTTGCAGTTGCTCCAGCGGCAGGATGCTCAACAGTGCTGGCGGCAGGAAGGCGTGGGTCAATTGTCGGCGGCGGATCAGTGCGACCAGTTGCAGCGGATCGCGCCGTTGCGTGTCATCGGGCACCACCAGTTCGGCGCCCATGAGCAGGGTCGGGAAGATGTCGATCAGCGACGAGTCGAAACTCAGCGAAGAGAACTGCAAAACCCGACTCTCGGCCTGCATTTGCGTGTAGTCGGCGTACCACGCAGTAAAGTGCGCGAGGTTCGCTTGACTGAGCAGCACACCCTTCGGGTGTCCGGTGGTGCCCGAGGTGTAGAGCGCCATGCACGGCGCATCGAGTTCGGGGCGCTGGCGCATCAACGGTTGCGAGAGGTCGGCGTGGAGGCTGTCGATACGGCTGACATTCAGCCCCGGCATCCTCTCGCTCAGCGGATGTTCACCGTCATGCAGCAACAGCAAGGCGCCGGCGTTCTCCAGGATGTATTGCTGGCGCTGCAAGGGATGGCTCGGCTCCAGTGGCAAGTACACCGCGCCGCTGCCGAGAATCGCCAGAATCGAGGCGAACAGCGCAGGGCTTTTCGGCAGGCAGATGCCGACCACCCACGGTTGTGGATGCTGGTCGAGCAGGGGCTGCAAACGCTGTTGAATCGCCCGGCTATGGGCGTGTAACTGGCGATAGCTGATCGTCTGTTCGGCGAGGTGCAGCGCTGGTCGCTCGGGGTGATTGATCAGGCTCTGTTGCAAGCGCTCGATCAGCGGGATTTGTGCCTGTTGCAGCAGCGCCGGATTCGCCGTGGCGTTGAGGCGATGGACGTAGGCCAGGCTGTCGAGGAACAGCAGGTTTTCCATCCGTTCGAAATCCGGCGCAGTCACCGTTGCGGCCTGTTGGAAGTAGTCCGTGTCGCGGGAGTAGCGGCTGACCAGCAATGAAACCTCGTCCACCAGCTGCGTCAGCACCCTTTGTCGCAGTGCCTGACCGTTGCCGGACGGCTCATCGCCAATGGGCACTCGGCTGATCAGCGACGAGCCGAGGAAACACAGCAGATCGAGTGTCGGCAAACCTGCAACGCTCTGCGCACCGATACCTAAACGCAGATGCAGGTGTGGGATTGCGCAGAAATCGCCGGCGGCAATGAAGCCATCGTCGATGATCAAATCCATCGTCGATTTCGCCGCGCCACTGCGCGTCAATGTATGCCCGTGTTGTTCAAGTTCCTGCGCCAGGTCGGTCATGGCCTGGCTGGCGCCCATCAGCAAAATGTCGAGACGTTTCATGTCGGCCTCCTCAAACCAGGTAGTCGCGCAGGGCGTGCTGCACGCATGGCGTGTCGAGCAGCGAGCTGTTGTGGAAGAACTTGACGATGTTGCCCACCAACGGGTGATGGCGATTGATCGGGAAGGCCAGGCCGGCGATTTCGTCCCGGAGCGAACGCCGTGTGGCCTCGTTGACCGGGAGGGCATCGATCAGTCGCAGGTCGAAGGCTTTCTGGATGTCGTTGGTCAGGTAATGGCCGATGAACACCGGCAGGATCTGCGCGATGGTGGCGCGATCTGCGTCGCTGGCGGTGTGCCAATAGATGCGCACCATCCGCGCCCAGAAACTGGAGTGGCGGCCCTCGTCGAGCAGGTGGTCGGCCATCAGGCCCTTGATCGATGGCTTGACCGTATCGTCCCGGGCGAACGCTGCGACGTCGCCGGTCACGGTGTTCTCGGCGATGGCCACGCAGATCAGCTCCACCGCGCTGCGCAGGTGTTGCGGCGCCAGTGCCACGGCGGCGGGGATCGCCCGGCTCAACTCGATTTCATCGGGCAATTCGATCGGCGCGATGCCGGTCATGGCCACCGTTTGCTGCATGAAATCCATCGCCACCAGGGCGTGGTAATCCTCATCGACCACGACGGTCATCGCGTCATAACGGCAAGCGAAAGGAAACGCGACGGCGAAGCGGTTCTTGGCGATGCTGCGCGCGGTTTTGTCGACGATTTCGGTCTCGAAAATCACCACATCGTTGATGAACTTGTACAGCGTCTGCACCAGAGCGAAATCACGTTGCTGCGGGCACTCGCGCAGAAAGGTTTCGCTGAGCACCAGCGGTTGTCGACTGAGCGGATAGATCAGGCGCTCGTCGTTTTCCAGCACGCGGCGCGGGCGAGTGCGAATAGTCGCGCGACTTTCCCAGGCATCGGCGAACGATTGATAGTCGGCGGCGTTCATTGGGCCACCTCCGTCAAGGGTTCGCGCATGCTCACGCGCAGGCCGTCCCACAGGGCGATGCGGCTTTCGACGGCGGCGATGGCGCTGGCGTAGACCTCGGCTTCGCGCTGCGGGTCGCCATCGACCAGTCGCTCAAGCAAATGCTCTGCCGCCGGGCCGTGATCCTCGGAGTCGACCTCGATGTGCCGCTCCAGGTAGTAGCGAAAGGTCGGCGCCTGTTCGATGCCGATGCCCCAGTCGTCCAGAATTCGCTGGAACATGGTCGGGATCACACTTTCGCGGCCATGCAGAAACGCAGCGGCCACGCTGTGCCCCGGTGCATGCAGGGCAATGCGCAGAGTGTCGCGGACAAACTGCGCGGCGGCGGGATCGACCTCGACGCTTTGCAGTGCCACGTCATAGCTCACGCCTTCCTGTTGCAGCGCGACGAAGCGTTCCACGGCCGAGGTGCTCGCACCGACTTCGCGCATCGCATCCAGGTACAGCTCGAAATGGCTGTAATGACCGTGGCTCAAACGGTTGTCGGATTCCTCACCGAGGACAATCTCGTTGATCAGGCGGGCGGCATGCGGATCACGCGGCGGCAACCAGGGCAGACGAGTACAGGTCAGTTCCTGTTGCAAGCGTTTGGTCAGCGACATGAAATCCCAGACGGCAAACACATGGGTTTCCATGAAACGGCGCAAAACCGCCAAGGAATCGATTTCAGCGAAGATCGGGTGAATGCTGAGTTCGGATTTTTTCAGGGCGAGTTGTTCTTTAGTTGGCATCTTGGTTGGCCTCACAGTTGTTGGAATAGTGGGAGTCGCTCATTCAATTGCGCAATAACGGATAACAACGGCGTGTATGTTTTTTGGTCGAGCTAAAGCCTCATTCGAGTCGATGAAAATTTTGCTATTAGTGCCGTGAAAGTGCTGTTGGCTTGATGCCTTGGCCGGTATGGCCTTGATCGAGTGTCTTTATGAACCAAGCGTGGTACGCCGGGTCGGAGAAAAGCTAATACATCGCAAAACAACTTAACAAGTATATTTTCAATTATTTTTAGTTGTGTGTTTTTCAAGTATGAGAATCACCGATAAAACTATTTGAATAAGTTTTATTGGGGCGAAGTTGCTCCTTTCAGTCAATAAAGACCAAAATCGAATAAACAGAGTGAATGCCTCACTCGAAGCAGCTTTTTAATAATGAGAATGAAGTTATTTGAGGGGATGAAAGTTGGCCCGGAACGACGCCGATTCTTTCCTTTTCCCGTGACAAGGCTCCTTCCGTAGGTTCCTGTTGCGGGGACTGCGCCGACGGTGCGGTGCGTCGCCCGTTCTTTATTGGTTTGGCCGTTCAAGAGTGAGGGTAAATGGCCGCCACGGCTATTACCGATTCATCACCGAGAAGGGTGCAAATATCGGGCTGATTGGCGCAGGGAGGTTAGAGCGAAGATGTGGATATGCCAGTGGATTCGTGGCCGGGGAACGGGGGATTTGTAAGTGGGTTATTCGCCGGGCGGACGCAGTGGTCTGATCCCGGCGTGGAAGTTTCAGCGCGCGGCTTTGCGGCTTTGGGCGGCAGGGCTGGCGAGATAGCGGGTGATGACCTCAACGCCGCGGTTGAGGTGTTGTTCGAGCAATGTGATCGAGTGTTCGACATCACGCTCGATGACCGCTTGCAGCATCGCGCGGTGGTCCTCTTGGGACAGCTTGCCCAGGCCCATGGCTTCGAGATTGA
Source organism: Pseudomonas sp. NPDC087639 (assembly GCF_044743385.1). Classification (NCBI taxonomy): domain Bacteria; kingdom Pseudomonadati; phylum Pseudomonadota; class Gammaproteobacteria; order Pseudomonadales; family Pseudomonadaceae; genus Pseudomonas; species Pseudomonas sp. NPDC087639. The sequence goes on from NZ_JBIUWI010000003.1 coordinate 9,514, forward strand.
AGCGCAGGAAACGCTCCTCCTCGTTGAGACCCTCTTCGACCAGCCGCAGCAGACGCTGGTTGGGTGCCTTTTTGTACAGCGCCATGTGGAACAAGCGGTTTAGCCGGCCGATTTCCGTGTAATCGTGTTGGGCCTCGAGCTCTTCGATATAACTCGCTGCCTGTGCGTGATCGGCAGCGGTCAGTCGCGGAATGGACTGACGCATGGCTTCGGACTCTAGCAGGATCCGCAACTCGTAGGTTTCCGTGGCATCGCCCTGGATCAGCGGCGCAACCACGGCGCCTTTGTGCGTGGTGACGCTTAACAATTCCTGCGCTTCGAGCTGGCGCAAGGCTTCGCGCACGGGCATGCGACTGACCCCGAACAGATCGGCCAGATCCTGCTGGCGCAACGCTGTGCCGCATGGCAAACGCCCATCAAGGATGGCGGCGCGCAAGGTTTCTTCGATGACGGACCGAGCCAAGTGTGCGGGAATCGGCCCGTCGACTTTGATGCTGTGCAGCGGTTTGGGCTTCTGTGTCACGACTACGCACCCTGTATGTCGGCTTGATTTGGATCCAAAGGACACTAGTGATTGCTCTACAGGTTGTCAAACCGTGTAACGGTTCAGTGCCTTCATCAGTTTAGCGCGGTCGCGATGATCTCATGGTGCCATTGTTTTTTACCGGGCTAAGCTTCACCATCAAACGCTTTCCTTCCTTCCTGCCTCTGGAAACCTGCTGTGGCGGTATGTTTCGCGATCCCCCGGACTCTGCGCTGGCTAGGCTGCGCACTGTTGCTGGCCGGCGTCATGCTGGGCGGTCTGCATGCCGATTGGGATTTTTCCGCGATCAGTCGCAAAGCTACAGCACTTTATGGACCACTGGGCGCCGGGCAGCAGCGAATCGATGCGTGGCAAAATCTGCTGGCCACGCAGAAACAGGTCGGCGAGATGGAAAAGCTCAAAGTGGTTAACCTGTTTTTCAACAAGCAGGTGCGTTACGTCGAGGATATCGACCTGTGGCACGAGGTCGACTATTGGGAAACCCCTATCGAAGCCTTGTGGAAAGGTGCCGGCGACTGCGAAGACTATGCGATCGCCAAGTATTTCAGCCTGCGCCATCTCGGGGTATCCAGTGACAAGCTGCGCATCACCTACGTCAAGGCCCTGCGCCAGAACCGCGCGCACATGGTGCTGACGTACTATGCCACTCCCGATGCCATGCCATTGGTGCTCGACAGTCTGATCGATCCGATCCAGCCGGCGGCCCAGCGAACCGATTTGCTGCCGGTCTACTCTTTCAATGCAGAAGGTCTGTATCTGCCGGGTGCCAAAGGCAACAAAAAGGTCGGAGACACTAAACGCCTGTCGCGCTGGCAGGATGTGTTGAAAAAAATGCAGGCCGAAGGTTTTCCGGTCGAGTCGATTAACTAGGAGCACGCGCTCAGATGTCTTTGTTCAAACAGCTGTTGATCGCTATCTGTCTGTTCCTGGTGGTCGCCTTCACCGGCAGCTTCATGGTCAGTCTGGAGAGCTCTCGCACCCAGTACGTCAATCAGTTGCGCTCCCACGCCCAGGACGCCGCCACGGCGCTGGCGTTGTCGCTGACGCCGAATATCGACGACCCGGCGATGGTCGAGCTGCTGGTCAGTTCGATTTTTGACAGTGGTTATTACGCGAGCATCCGCGTGGTCGATCTGAAGACCGACCAGACCATCGTCGAGCGCAGTGGCATTCCGGCGGTCACTAATGTGCCGGACTGGTTCGTCAACCTGATCGGTCTGGAACCGGCTGGTGGCGATGCGCTGGTCAGCCGTGGCTGGGAACAGGCGGCGCGGGTCGAGGTGGTCAGCCATCCGATGTTTGCCGTGGCCAAATTGTGGCAGAGCGCTTTGGGCAGTCTTGGCTGGTTGCTGATCTGCGGCGCGCTGAGTGCCGTCCTCGGTGCGTTGCTGCTGCGCCGGCAGTTGAAGCCGCTGGATTACATGGTCAAGCAGTCCCACGCCATCGCCCGTCGCGAATTCCTCAGCCTGCCGGAGCTGCCGCGCACGCCGGAGTTGCGGCGTGTGGTGCTGGCCATGAATCAGATGGTCGAGAAGCTCAAGGCGCTGTTTCAGGAGCAGGCCGAGCGCAGTGAAAAACTGCGCGCCGAATCCTATCAGGACAACCTCACCGGTTTGGCCAACCGGCGCTATTTCGAAATGCAGCTGAACAATCGGGTGAGCAATCCGGAGCAGGCCAGTTCCGGTTACCTGCTGCTGTTGCGGGTCAAGGATCTGGCCGGGCTCAACCAGCGGCTTGGCGGTCAGCGCACCGACGAACTGCTGAAAGCGGTCGGCGAGCAACTGTCCCGCGAATGCGCCAAATACCCGGAAACCCAGAACCTCGTTACCCGTATTCGCGGCGGTGAATTCGCCGTGCTGGCGCCCGGGCTGGTGCGCGAGGAAGCGCTGCAACTGGCGCAGAACCTCGACAGTGCGCTGAGCAGTCTGCACGCCACGGGCGCGACAGATGTGCCGGCGGTGGCCTCTATCGGCCTGGCGCCATTCGTTCACGGCGACTCGCCGCAAGCGGTGCTGACGCTCGGCGATCAGGCGCTGGCGCAAGCTGAAGGGCAGGGCGAGCAGAATTGGGCGTGCATTGATCAAAGCCTCACGGCGGATGTCGGCGACGATCACCACGCCTGGCATCGCTTGCTCGATCAGGCGTTGAGTCAGCAGCGTTTTGAACTGTATTTCCAGCCGGTGGTGGCCGCTCAGGACACGCAACTGGTGCTGCATTACAAGGTGTTGTCGCGCTTGCTCGATGATCAGGGCCAGACCATTCCCGCCGGGCGTTTCCTGCCGTGGCTGGAACGCTTTGGCTGGACCGCGCGACTGGATCGCTTGATGCTCGAACGCGTGCTGGAGCAGATGAAAGAGCATGAAGATTCGCTGGCGCTGAACCTGTCCTCGGCAACCCTTGCCGATCCGCAGGCACTGAATAAAGTGTTCGAGATCCTGCGTGCGCATTCCAATCTCGGCGAACGCCTGACCCTGGAAATCGGCGAAGAGCAATTGCCGGAACAAGCGGTGCTGGAGCAGTTGACCCGGCGTCTGCGTGAACTTGGTTTCTCGCTGAGCCTGCAGCGCTTCGGCGGGCGCTTCAGCATGATCGGCAACCTGGCGCGGCTGGGGCTGGCGTACTTGAAGATCGATGGCAGCTACATCCGTGCGATTGATCAGGAGAGCGACAAGCGTCTGTTCATCGAAGCGATCCAGCGTGCGGCGCACAGCATTGATCTGCCGTTGATTGCCGAACGGGTCGAAACGGAAGGGGAGTTGTCGGTGATTCGCGAGATGGGCCTGTATGGGGTTCAGGGACAGTTGTTCGGTGAGCCCAAGCCCTGGAAGTAATCTTTTAGTGCGGTGGTGTCAGTGATGCCGCCTTCGCGAGCAGGCTCGCTCCCACATTTGAAATGCATTCCAATGTGGGAGCGAGCCTGCTCGCGAAAGGGTCAGTCCAGTCACCCAAGGTCCCGGGTCAGATCAAGCCGCCTTCATCTTCATCAATGAGCTGGCTCAACCCACCCAACGCTTCCCGCGCCTGGGTCCGATCCATCAATTTGGCCTGCGCCGCTGGTGGCAGGTCGGTGACGCGGATCACGCCTTTCTGGGTCAGCACCTGAATCAGGTCGTCGAGTACCCGAATCATTTCAAAGTCGCTCTGCTTGAGCTGTTTGAGGCTGTTTTCCACGGCTTCGTTGGCGTACCACGCCTGGATTTCATGGTGATCGGCCGGCAGCGTTTCCGTGGCCTCGGCGTACGCCGCGGCTTCCACGCGAATCAACTGGCCTTGCGCATCGCGTTGCACGTAAAACATTGAGCATCCCTCGGAAATGAACCAGCGTCATGCTGTCAGCAGCATAGCCAACTGCGCGCAAGTATGCGGTGCGGCGATGAAATCGTCACCGCTTCGCCGGGCGCAAACGTGACGGCCGCCCCATAAGGGCGGCCGTTGTTCACGGATCAGCTGTTGTTGTGGTCGACCTTGATGGTTGGGTCGCTGCCGGCAATCAGGTTGTGAATGTTGGCGCTCGACCAGTTGTTGCCTTCCAGTTTGATCGTCACGTCCGGTGTTGCAGCAGCGGCGTCGGCCGAGTTGAACTTGCCGCCCGAGCTGACTTGCAGCGACGACACGCCATCGACCGTGGTGATCTTCAGGAAGTTGTCGATGGTGCTGCCGGTTTCGCCCTGCAACAGATCACGCAGGTCGATACGGTCACCTTCGGCAGCCTTGAAGTCCTTGATCACATCAGTGCCGGTGTCGCCCGATTTCCAGACAAAGGTGTCACCACCCGAACCACCGATCAGGATGTCGTTGCCCTGGCCGCCGATCAATGTGTCGTTGCCGGTGCCGCCGAGCAGGATGTCATTGCCTTTGCCGCCGTCGAGCAGGTCGTTGCCGCCCGAGCCGAACAGGATGTCATTGCCCGCGCCGCCCAGCAGGGTGTCGTTGCCGTCATGCGCACCGGACACATCGAACGCCTGATAGTGCTCGGTGACGTACTGGTGCACGTTGCTGGTGGTGACTTTGCTGACGTCGACGCCGGTTTCCTTGGCCACGAACGCCTGCATCGCCTGATAACCCTCACCGGCAATGCCGTTGAAGCTCACCAGATCGCCAAACAGGATGTCGTTGCCGTCGCCACCGCTGACGGTGTCGTTGCCCGGCATCGTCGCTTCGGTGTGGCCGATGATCGAATTGGCCAGATCTTTCGGATCGATGTTGGTCTGCGGCGTCTTGTCCGAATCGTACGGTTTCAGGTCGTTGAGGCTGACGCCGCTGTTGAGGCCGATGGCTTCAACGTTCGACAGACCGCTGAGCAATGCGAAGCTGCTCGTCGAGTTGTCGGTGGTGGCCGTGGTGGTGCTGCTGCCGGTACCCGAGAGGTTGGAGAACTCATAGGTACCGTCGCCCTGAGCGTGCAGCGTGCCGAAGGTCTGGTACGACCAGTTGCTGCCCGACTTGCTCCAGACCGTCACGGAACCCGTCGCACTGATATCGATCTGGTGCGTGCTGTCTGGATACAGACTGACGGCTGTGCCCAACTTGTAGTTGCTGGTGGTGATCAGGCTGTCGAGGGTTTTGTTGCCGTACAGGTACGGGTTGGTCGACTCGCTGCTCTGGTAGTAGGTCGGCTGACCATCGGTAATGAAGTACGTGAGGTTCTTCGCACCGGTGTTGGCCACCGCTTCAGCGCTCTGGAAGAAGTTGGCCGTGGTCTTGAACACGTCCTCGTAGTTTGTGCCACCGCCGGACGTCATCGAGTCCAGCACTGCCTTGAGTTTGGTCAGGGCGTTGGGGTCGTTGAGGTTCACCGACACCGACTGTTTGACCTGGGTATCGAAGTCCACCAGGAAGATGTTCACCGTGCCCGAGTTGCTGCCGCCCAGGCTTTGCTTGAGGGTGTTGAACACCGAAGTCAGCGAGTCCTTCGCGGCGTTGAGCGACGAAGTGCTCATGCTGCCCGAGCTGTCGACCATGAACGCGATGTTGTAGTTGGTGCCCGGCACCACGGTCAGACCACCGATGTCAGCCACGACGATGTCGTTGCCGTCAGTCCCGGTGACGGTGTCGTCACCTGAAGTCGCGGTCACGGCGTTGTAGACCGCCGGCACCACGGTGACCGGAATGGTCGCTGTGCTGCTCGCCGAACCGCCCACCGCTTCGGTGGAAGTCGAGGTGACGGTCAGGTTGAACTGGCCGTTGTAGTAGGTCGGCGGGGTCACGGTCAGGCTGCCGAGGTTCCAGCCGGTGACGTTGGCCTCGCCATTGCTCGCGGTGACGGTGAAGCTGTGGCCTGCGCCGTCGCTCAGCACCGAACCGACCGGCGCGCCGCTGATCTTCACGCTCAGGGTTTCCGAGCCGTCGGTGTCGGTCAGCGCGGTGGAGACTGCCGACAGTTTCACCGTGGTGCCTTCGGCGCCAGTGTTGAGCTTGTAGCCGTCGTAATAGCCTTCGCCGTTAGTGCCGTGCAGATCGGAGACAGTCACACCGGCATTCACCAGATCCTTCACGCCGGTATAGATCGGCACGCCGGCGCTGCTCAGGTCGACTGCTGCGCCGCCGTTGATCGACAGGTTGACGTCGTAGCTGCCCGGGCCGCTCTGGTTGTGGTGGTAGATGTCCAGGGTGTAGTAGCCGCTGGTGGTCGGAGTGAACGAACCATTGAGGTTACCGCCCGCGCCCCACGTGATCGAGGCCACGTTCTTGCCGCCGATGGTGACCAGCAAGCTGTCATCGCCGACACCGCTGAAGGTGTAGGTCTTGCCGGCTTCCAGATAGATCAGGCCCGACGTTTTCGAGGCGGTACCGGCGGTCACGCTGCCGTCCGACTGCACGTTGTTCACGGTGCCGCTGGAGTTCGGTGTGCCGGCGCCGTCGATCACGTTTTTCAGCGTGGTCGAATCCGCGCCGTTGCCGTTGGTGCCCAGACCCGACAGACCGGTCCAGACTTCCTTGATCAGCCCGGTGGACTTCACGCTGTTGTCGGCCACGCTCACGGTCGGGGCATCCGCCACTGGCGTGATGTCGATCTTCACGGTGCCGGTGTTGCCCAGCAGTTGGCCGTCGGTTGGCTGGAACTTGATCTGCGCGTAGTCAGCCTGGTTGTTGCCCAGGCCGGTGCCGCCGTAACCGTTCACGCCTGACTCGTTGGCATCCGGCATGAAGCGCAGTTTGCCGGCGTCGATGTCAGCCTTGCTGAAGGTCTGGTTGTTGGCGACGTCTTTCCAGGTCGAACCGTCCAGGTACTGCAGTTTGCCTTCGCCCGGCAGCTGGGTGATTTTCACCCCGAGGCTGCTGGCCGGGCTGTCGACGTCGGTCACACCAAAGGTCGACCAGCCGAGGATCAGCGGGGTGTCTTCGGTGCCGGTGACGTTGACTGGCGCTGCGACTGGCGCGTCGTTGACTGCCACCACGTTGACCGTGGTGGTCGCGGTGTTGGAGTAGTTACCACCGTCAGTTACGGTCACGGTGATGATCCGCGGCACAGTGCTCGGGTCTTCACTGCTGTTGGTGAAGCTGATGTTCTTGATGGCCTGCATGTAGTCGGCCAGTGTCGCGTTGCCCGACAGGGTCAGGGTCACCGTGCCGTTGGTGCTGTTGGCATTGATGGTGATGCCATTGACGCTGTTGCCCAGGTTCAGCGCATCGCCGTCCTGACGATTGGTCAGCACCACAGTCGCGCCAGTCAGCATGGTGCTGTCCGGGTCGGTGATTCTGATATCGGTGTCGGCAATCGACACACCCGCGCCCGGAGTGTTTTCGGTGAAGGTCACCTTGTAGTCGGCACCGGTTGCACCGCTGGAGTTGTTGGCGTCCAGATCGATGACCGGTGGCGCATCGTTGTCGATGATCGAGGTGCTGACGCTGCCATTGGTGCCGCTGACTGCGAGGTTCTCGAAGTTGCCACCGGTGGCTGAGTCGATCTTGACCACGAAGTTCTCGGTACCTTCGGTGATCTTGTCATTGATGGTCGCGACGTTGAACTGCGCACTGCTGGCGCCTGCGGGGATCTTCACGGTGTACACGCCAGTGAAGTCCGAACCGTCGGCAGCGGTACCGCTGTAGACGATTTTCAGGGTCACTTCGGTTTGCGCCGGGTGGTTCAGGCTGACGGTGTAGCTGGCGGTCTGGCCTTCGGTCACCGAAGTGCTGCCGGTGATGCTGACCGTGGTGGTGTCGACGGTGTCGGTGACGCTGGTCACGGCTGGTGTGTTGCTGGTTACCAGGTTTTCAAAGCCGCCGCCGCTGGTGCCGGTGATGCTCGCCTGCACGGTGCCGGCGTCTTTGTAGACGTCGTCAGCCGGAGCCGGGACGGTCACGGTGCCCGTGGTTTTGCCCGCTTCGATGGTGATCACCGAGCCGTTCGACAGCGTCACGGTCACTGGCGAACCAGCAGCGTTGGTCAGGGTCGCGGTGTAGGTGATCTGTCCACCTTCGGCCACGGTGCCCGTGGAGCTCAGCGTCAGGTTGGTGGTGTCGACGGTATCGGTCACGGTGGTGCTGACCGGAGTTTTATCGGCGACGAGATTCTCGTAGTTACCGCCAGTCACGTTGGTGATCGAGTTGGTCAGCGGCGCGTGGCCGGTCAGCGCATCGTTCGGTGCGGTGGTGGTCACGGTGCCAGTGGTTTTGCCTACTTCGATAGTGATGTTCTGACCGTTGGCCAGGGTCACGGTGACTGGCGAGCCGGTGACTGGAGCGCCCACAGTGGCGGTGTAAGTGACAGTGCCACCCTCGGCCGTTGTACCGGTCGCGGTCAGTCTGACGGTGGTGGTGTCGATGGTATCGGTGACGCTGGTCACGGCTGGTGTCGTGCTCGGCACGAGGTTTTCGAAGTTGCCGCCGGTGGCGGTGCTGATCGTTGCCTGAACGGTGCCGGCGTCTTTGTAGACGTCATCCGTTGGAGCAGGGACGTTCACGGTGCCAGTGGTTTTACCGGCGTCGATGGTGATCACAGCGCCGTTCGACAGGGTGACGGTCACTGGCGAGCCAGCAGCGTTGGTCAGCGTCGCTGTATAAACAATCGAACCACCCTCGGCCACCGAGCCAGTCGCGCTCAGCGACAGATTGGTGGTGTCGACTGTGTCGGTGACGGTAGTCGAAACCGGAGTCTTGTCGGCAACAAGATTCTCGTAGTTGCCGCCGCTGACATTGGTGATCGAGTTGGTCAGTGGAGTGTGGCCAGTCAACGCATCGTTCGGTGCGGTGGTGGTCACGGTGCCAGTGGTCTTGCCGATGTCGATAGTGATCTGCTGACCATTGGCCAGGGTCACGACGACAGGCGAGCCAGTCACTGGCGCGCCCACGGTCGCGGTGTAGACGACGTTACCGCCTTCTGCCGCAGTGGCGGTTGCGCTCAGTTTCACTGACGTGGTGTCGATGGTGTCGGTGACGCTGGTCACCGCAGGCGTCGTGCTCGGGACCAGGTTTTCGAAGTTGCCACCGGTGGCGGTGCTGATCGTTGCCTGAACGGTGCCGGCGTCTTTGTAGACGTCATCCGTTGGAGCAGGGACGGTCACGGTGCCAGTGGTTTTACCGGCGTCGATGGTGATCACAGCGCCGTTCGACAGGGTGACGGTCACTGGCGAGCCAGCAGCATTGGTCAGCGTCGCTGTATAAACAATCGAACCACCCTCGGCCACCGAGCCAGTCGCGCTCAGCGACAGATTGGTGGTGTCGACGGTGTCAGTCACGGTGGTGCTGACCGGAGTCTTGTCGGCGACGAGATTCTCGTAATTGCCGCCGGTCACGTTGGTGATCGAGTTGGTCAGTGGCGTGTGACCGGTCAACGCATCGTTCGGTGCAGTCGTGGTGATTGTGCCAGTGGTTTTGCCCACTTCGATGGTGATGTTCTGACCATTGGCCAGAGTCACGACGACAGGCGAACCTGTTACTGGCGCACCGACGGTTGCGGTGTAGACGACGTTGCCGCCCTCTGCCGCAGTAGCCGTTGCCGTCAGTTTCACGGTGGTGGTGTCGATGGTATCGGTAACGCTGGTCACCGCAGGCGTCGTGCTCGGCACCAGGTTTTCGAAGTTGCCACCCGTGGCGGTGGTGATCGTGGCCTGAACGGTGCCAGCGTCTTTGTAGACGTCGTCGGTTGGCGCTGGAACGGTCACGGTGCCGGTGGTTTTACCCGCTTCGATAGTGATCACCGAGCCGTTGCTCAGGGTCACGGTCACTGGCGAGCCAGCGGCGTTGGTCAGAGTCGCGGTGTAGGTGATCTGGCCACCCTCTGCAACCGAGTTTGTAGCACTCAGAGACAGGTTGGTGGTGTCGACGGTGTCGGTGACGGTGGTCGAAACCGGCGTTTTGTCGGCCACGAGGTTTTCGTAGTTGCCGCCAGTCACGTTGGTGATCGCGTTGGTCAGTGGAGCATGACCGGTCAACGCATCGTTTGGTGCGGTGGTGGTCGCGGTGCCAGTGGTCTGGCCGACACCAATGGTGATGGTCTGACCGTTGGCCAGCGTTACCACAACTGGCGAGCCAGTCACTGGAGCACCGACCGTGGCGGTGTAGACGACGTTGCCGCCCTCTGCCGCAGTAGCCGTTGCCGTCAGTTTCACGGTGGTGGTGTCGATGGTATCGGTAACGCTGGTCACGGCTGGCGTCGTGCTCGGCACGAGGTTTTCGAAGTTGCCACCCGTGGCGGTGCTGATCGTTGCCTGTACGGTACCGGCGTCTTTGTAAACGTCGTCAGCTGGTGCCGGAACGGTCACGGTGCCAGTGGTTTTACCGGCGTCGATGGTGATCACAGCGCCGTTGGACAGGGTCACGGTGACTGGCGAGCCAGCGGCGTTGGTCAAGGTTGCGGTGTAAACAATCGAACCGCCCTCGACTACGGTACCGGTCGCGCTCAGCGAGAGATTGGTGGTGTCGACAGTGTCGGTGACATTGGTCGAAACCGGGGTCTTGTCGGCCACCAGGTTCTCGAAGTTGCCACCTGTTACGTCAGTGATCGAGTTGGTCAGCGGAGCGTGGCCAGTCAATGCGTCGTTTGGAGCCGTGGTGGTCGCAGTACCGGTGGTCTGGCCAACGCCAATGGTGATCGTCTGACCGTTGGCCAGGGTTACGACGACCGGCGAGCCAGTGACTGGCGCGCCGACAGTCGCGGTGTAGGTGACGTTGCCACCCTCAGCAGTCGACTCTGTCGCTGTCAGTTTGACGGTGGTGGTGTCGATGGTGTCGGTGACGTTGGTCACTGCCGGTACGGTACTCGGCACCAGGTTTTCGAAGTTGCCACCGGTCGCGGTCGAAATGGTTGCTTCGACTTTGCCGGCGTCTTTGTAAACGTCGTCGGCTGGCGCAGGAACAGTCACCGTGCCGGTGGTTTTACCGGCCTCAATGGTGATCACTGCGCCGTTGGACAGGGTCACGGTGACTGGCGAGCCGGCCGCGTTGGTCAGGGTTGCGGTGTAAACAATCGAACCACCCTCGGCTACGGTACCAGTTGCGCTGAGCGACAGGTTGGTGGTTTCGACGGTATCGGTGACCGTGGTCGAAATCGGGGTCTTGTCGGCCACCAGATTCTCGTAATTGCCGCCGGTTACACCGGTGATCGAGTTGGTCAGCGGCGCCTGACCGGTCAGTGCATCGTTCGGTGCAGTGGTGGTCACGGTGCCGGTGGTTTTACCCACTTCGATGGTGATGTTCTGGCCATTTGCCAAGGTCACAACAACCGGCGAACCGGTGACTGGCGCGCCAACCGTCGCGGTGTAAGTGACAGTACCGCCTTCAGCCACTGACGTATCGGCCGTCAGTTTGACCGTCGACGTATCGATGGTGTCGGAGACGTTGGTGACGGCTGGAACAGTGCTCGGCACCAGGTTCTCGAAGTTGCCGCCCGTGGCGTTGGTGATAGTTGCCTGTACGGTACCGGCGTCTTTGTAGACGTCATCGGCAGGCGCAGGAACGGTCACTGTGCCAGTGGTTTTACCCGCTTCGATGGTGATCACGGCGCCGTTCGACAGCGTCACGGTCACTGGCGAACCAGCGGCGTTGGTCAGGGTCGCGGTGTAAGTGATCTGGCCACCCTCGGCCACGGAGCCGGTCGCACTCAGCGACAGGTTAGTCGTGTCGACGGTGTCGGTGACAGTGGTCGAAACCGGTGTTTTGTCGGCAACGAGGTTTTCGTAGTTGCCGCCAGTCACGCCGGTAATCGAGTTGGTGATCGGCGCTTGGCCAGTCAGCGCGTCGTTCGGCGCGGTGAAGGTCACGGTGCCTGTGGTTTTACCCACTTCGATGGTGATGTTCTGACCATTGGCCAGGGTAACGACAACCGGAGAGCCCGTTACCGGCGCGCCAACAGTCGCGGTGTAGGTGACAGCGCCACCCTCAGCCGCCGACTCGGTCGCAGTCAGTTTGACGGTGGTGGTGTCGATGGTGTCGGTGACGTTGGTGACGGCTGGAACAGTGCTCGGCACCAAATTCTCGAAGTTGCCACCGGTTGCCGTGGAAATGGTCGCCTCGACCTTGCCGGCGTCTTTGTAGACGTCATCGGTTGGCGCAGGAACTGTCACGGTGCCAGTGGTTTTACCGGCCTCGATGGTGATCACGGCGCCATTGGAAAGCGTCACGGTTACCGGCGTGCCTGCCGGGTTGGTCAGCGTTGCGGTGTAAACGATCGAACCGCCTTCAGCCACCGAGTCGGTCGCGGTCAGGTTCAGGTTGGTGGTGTCGGTGGTGTCCGACACGGTGGTGTCGGCGGACTTGCCGTCGACCGCCAGTTTTTCGTAGTTGCCGCCAGTAGCGCCGTCGATGGTCACGCTCAGGGAGCTGCCGCCCGCCAATGGGCTGTTCGGCGCGACGAAGTTCACGGTGCCAGTGGTTTCGCCGACCGCGATGGTGATGGTCTGGCCGTTGGACAGCGTCACCACGACTGGCGAGCCGCTTACTGGCGCGGTCACGGTCGCGGTGTAGACCACGGTTTCGCCTTCGGCGACGTTCGTGGTGGCGGTCAGCGATACGGTGGAGGTGTCGATGGTGTCGTTGACGGTGGTCACCGCCGGCACAGTGCTCGGCACCAGATTCTCGAAGTTGCCGCCGGTAGCAGTGGAAATAGTCGCTTCGACTTTACCGGCATCTTTGTAGACGTCATCGGCTGGCGCCGGAACGGTCACGGTGCCGGTAGTTTTACCGGCCTCGATGGTGATCACGGCGCCGTTGCTCAGCGTCACGGTCACTGGCGTGCCGGCAGCGTTGGTGAGGGTCGCGGTATAGGTGATCTGGCCGCCTTCATTCACCGAACCGGTAGCGCTGAGCGACAGGTTGGTGGTGTCGGTGGTGTCGGTCACGGTGGTGCTGACCGGGGTTTTGTCGGCCACGAGGTTTTCGTAGTTACCGCCAGACACGCCGGTGATCGCGTTGGTCAGCGGCGCATTGCCGGTCAATGCATCGTTCGGCGCCGTGAAGGTCACGGTGCCGGTGGTTTTGCCGACTTCGATGGTGATGTTCTGACCGTTGGCCAGGGTCACGACAACCGGCGAACCGGTAACTGGCGCGCCGACAGTCGCGGTGTAAGTGACGGTGCCACCTTCCGCCGCAGACTCGGTAGCGGTCAGTTTGACGGTCGAGGTGTCGATGGTGTCAGTGACGTTGGTCACGGCTGGCGTGGTGCTTGGAACCAGATTCTCGAAATTGCCGCCAGTAGCTTCTTTGATGGTGACTTCGACTTTGCCGGCGTCTTTATAGACGTCATCGGCAGGCGCAGGAACAGTCACGGTGCCAGTGGTTTTACCCGCCTCGATGGTGATCACCGAGCCGTTCGAAAGCGTCACGGTTACCGGCGTGCCGGCCGGGTTGGTCAGTGTCGCGGTGTAAACAATCGAACCGCCCTCGGCCACGGAGCCGGTCGCACTCAGCGACAGGTTAGTGGTGTCGACGGTGTCGGTCACAGAGGTCACGGCCGGCGTCTTGTCGGCAACCAGATTCTCGTAATTGCCGCCGCTGGCGTTGTCGATCTTCACGCTCAGCGTGTTGCCGCCGGCCAATGCATCGTTCGGCGCAGTGAAGTTGACGCTGCCGCTGCTGGCGCCGACCGGGATGGTGATGGTCTGGCCGTTGGACAGGGTCACGACAACCGGCGAACCGGTCACCGGAGCAGTCACGGATGCGGTGTAAACCACCACGCCACCTTCAACGGTGCCGGCGGTGGCGGTCAGCGAGACGGTGCTGTTGTCGATGGTGTCGGTGACGTTGGTCACCGCTGGTGTCTTGTCGACGACCAGGTTTTCGAAGTTGCCACCGGTAGTCTTGGTGATGCTGGCGTCGACTTTGCCGGCGTCCTTGTACACGTCATCGGCCGGGGCCGCGACGGTGGCGGTGCCGGTAGTCGCGCCTTTGGCGATGTTGATCACCGCGCCGTTGCTCAGGGTCACGGTCATGGCCGTGCCGGCTGCATTGGTCAGGGTCGCGGTGTAGATAATCGAACCGCCCTCGGCGACCGAACCGGTGGCGCTCAGGCTGATATTGGTGGTGTCGACCGTGTCGGTGACGGTGGTAACCACCGCCGAGCGGTTGGCATCGACCTGCTCGAAGTTGCCGCCGCTGTGGCTGGCAATCGCGGTCTGCACCTTGCCGCCGTCGATGTACGGGGTGTTCGCCGGCGCTGCGAAGTTCACCGAGCCGCTAGTGGCGCCGGCAGCGATGTTGATCACCGCGCCGTTGGCCAGGGTCACGGTCATGGCGGTGCCGGCCGGATTGCTCAGGGTCGCGGTGTAGGTAATCTGGCCACCTTCGCTGACGGTGTCGCTGGCGCTCAGGGTCAATGTGGTCTTGTCGACGGTGTCATTGACGGTGGTGCTGACCGGGGTCTTGCTGACGTCGAGCTTCTCGAAGTTGCCGCCAGTGGCATCGGTCATGGTCACGGTGAGCTTGCTGACGTCTTTGTAGACGTCATCGCTCGGCGCCGCGATGGTCACCGAACCGCTGGTTTTACCAGCCTCGATGGTGATGGTCTGGCCATTGCTCAGGTTGACGGTCACCGGGGTTTGCGCGGCGTTGGTCAGGGTCGCGGTGTAGGTGATCGACGTGCCTTCGAGCACATAGCTTTCAGCGCTGAGGGTGAGGTGCGTGGTGTTGACGGTGTCGGCGACGTTGGTCACCGCTGGCGTCGGATTGGCCACCAGGTTTTCGAAATTGCCGCCCGTGGTCTCTTTGATCGTCACTTCGACTTTGCCGGCATCTTTGTAGACGTCATCGGCTGGCGCCGGAACGGTTACGGTGCCGGTAGTCTTGCCAGCTTCGATGGTGATGGTCGAGCCGTTGCTCAGGGTCACGGTCACCGGGGTGCCGGCCGGGTTGGTCAGCGTAGCGGTGTAGACGATCTGCCCGCCTTCGTTGACGTTGCCGGTGGCGGTCAGCGAAACGGTGGTGGTGTCGACGGTGTCGGTGACGGTGGTGCTGACCGGGGTTTTGTCGGCCACGAGGTTTTCGTAGTTGCCGCCGCTGACGTTGGTGATCGAGTTGGTCAGCGGTGCATGACCGGCCAATACGTCGTTCGGTGCAGTGGTGGTGACGGTGCCAGTGGTTTTACCCACTTCGATGGTGATGTTCTGGCCGTTGGCCAGGGTCACCACGACGGGCGAACCGGTCACCGGAGCGCCAACAGTCGCGGTGTAGGTGACGGTGCCACCTTCAGCGGCAGTTTCGGTAGCGCTCAGTTTTACCGTCGAGGTGTCGATGGTGTCTGTGACGTCGGTGACGGCCGGAACGGTGCTTGGCACCAGATTCTCGAAGTTGCCGCCCGTGGCGTCCTTGATGGTCACTTCGACTTTGCCGGCGTCTTTGTAGACGTCATCGGCAGGCGCCGGAACGGTCAAGGTGCCAGTGGTTTTGCCCGCTTCGATGGTGATGACCGAGCCGTTGCTCAAGGTCACGGTCACCGGCGAGCCGGCGGCGTTGGTCAGCGTCGCGGTGTAGACGATCGAGCCACCCTCGGCCACGGAGCCGGTCGCGCTGAGCGACAGGTTAGTCGTGTCGACAGTGTCGGTGACGGTGGTCGAAACCGGCGTCTTGTCGGCCACGAGGTTTTCGTAGTTGCCGCCGCTGACGTTGGTGATCGAGTTGGTCAGTGGGGCTTGGCCAGTCAGCGCATCGTTCGGTGCGGTAGTGGTGACGGTGCCTGTGGTTTTGCCGACTTCGATGGTGATGTTCTGACCGTTGGCCAGGGTGACAGTCACTGGCGAACCGGTCACTGGCGCGCCCACAGTGGCGGTATAGGTGACGGTGCCACCTTCAGCGGCCGACTCGGTGGCGGTCAGTTTTACGCTGGTGGTGTCAACGGTGTCGGTGACTTCGGTAACGGCTGGAACGGTGCTTGGCACCAGATTCTCGAAGTTGCCGCCCGTGGCGTCCTTGATGGTGACTTCGACTTTGCCGGCGTCTTTATAGACGTCATCGGCAGGTGCCGGAACGGTCACGGTGCCGGTGGTTTTGCCCGCCTCGATGGTAATGACTGAGCCGTTGCTCAGGGTCACGGTGACTGGCGAACCAGCGGCGTTGGTCAAAGTCGCGGTGTAAGTAATCTGGCCACCTTCAGCCACGGAGCCGGTAGCGCTCAGCGACAGATTGGTGGTGTCGGTGGTGTCAGTCACCGTGGTGCTGACTGGCGTCTTGTCGGCAACGAGATTCTCGTAATTGCCGCCCGTCACGTTGGTGATTGCATTGGTCACCGGGGCCTGGCCAACCAGCGCATCATTCGGCGCAGTCAAGGTCACGGTGCCGGTGGTTTTACCCACTTCGATGATGATGTTCTGGCCGTTGGCCAAGGTCACCACAACCGGTGAACCGGTAACCGGCGCGCCAACGGTGGCGGTGTAGGTGACGGTGCCGCCTTCAGCAACCGAGGTGTCTGCAGTCAGTTTGACGGTCGAAGTGTCGATGGTATCGGTCACTTCGGTCACGGCAGGCGTGGTGCTCGGAACCAGGTTCTCGAAGTTGCCGCCGGTGGCCTTGTCGATGGTCACTTCTACTTTGCCGGCGTCTTTATAGACGTCATCGGCAGGCGCCGGAACGGTCACGGTGCCCGTGGTTTTGCCCGCTTCGATGGTGATCACCGAGCCGTTGCTCAGCGTCACGGTAACCGGCGAACCGGCAGCGTTGGTCAACGTCGCGGTGTAAACGATCGAACCGCCTTCAGCCACGGAACCAGTCGCGCTCAGGGACAGATTGGTGGTGTCGACGGTATCGGTGACGGTGGTCGAAACCGGGGTCTTGTCGGCCACGAGATCTTCGTAGTTGCCGCCAGACACGCCAGTGATCGAGTTGCTCAGCGGTGCATTATCGGTCAACGCATCGTTTGGCGCGGTGAAGGTCACGGTGCCGGTGGTTTTACCGACTTCGATGGTGATGCTTTGACCATTGGCCAGGGTCACCACGACCGGCGAACCGGTCACTGGCGCGCCAACGGTGGCGGTGTAAGTGACGGTGCCGCCTTCAGCCACCGACGTATCGGCGCTCAGTTTGACGGTCGAAGTATCGATGGTGTCGGTCACTTCGGTTACGGCTGGGGTGGTGCTCGGAACGAGGTTCTCGAAGTTGCCGCCGGTGGCGTCCTTGATCGTCACTTCAACTTTGCCGGCGTCTTTATAGACGTCATCGGCCGGCGCCGGAACGGTCACGGTGCCAGTGGTTTTGCCCGCTTCGATGGTGATCACCGAGCCATTGCTCAGGGTCACGGTCACCGGGGTTTGCGCGGCGTTGGTCAGGGTCGCGGTGTAAACGATCGAACCACCTTCAGCCACAGTACCGGTCGCGCTCAGCGACAGATTAGTGGTGTCGACCGAGTCGGTAATGGTGGTGGTCGCTGGCGTCGGGTTCGGCACCAGATTTTCAAAGTTGCCACCGGTAGCGCCGGTGATGGTGGTGCTGACGGTGCTGCCATTGTTGTAGACGTCGTTGGCCGCAGTCGGCACGTTGACGCTGCCGCTGGTTTTGCCAGCTTCAATGGTGATGGTCGAGCCGTTCGACAGGGTAATGGTGACCGGCGTTTGCGCAGCGTTGGTCAGGGTTGCGGTGTAGGTGATCTGGCCACCTTCGACGACGGTGCCGGTCGCGGTGAGGCTGACGCTGGTGGTGTCGATCGAATCGGTAACGGTGGTGGTCGCTGGCGTGGTGTTCGGCACCAGGTTTTCGAAGTTGCCACCTGTGGCGCCGGTAATCGTCGTGCTGACGGTGCCGCCATTGTTGTAGACGTCGTTTGGCGCGGTCGGCACGTTGACGGTGCCGGTAGTCTGGCCCGCGCCAATGGTGATGGTCGAACCGTTCGACAGGGTGACGGTGACCGGGGTTTGCGCCGGGTTGGTCAGGGTCGCGGTGTAGGTGATCTGGCCGCCTTCGACGACGCTGCCGGTGGCGGTCAGGGTCAGGCCGGTGTTATCGATCGAGTCGGTGATGGTGGTCACCGCCGGTGTCGGGTTCGGCACCAGGTTCTCGAAGTTACCGCCCGTGGCACCTGTAATGGTGGTGGTGACGGTGCTGCCGTTGTTATAGACGTCGTTGGCCGGGGTCGGCACGTTGACGGTGCCGGTGGTCTGGCCGGCGCCGATGGTAATGGTCGAGCCGTTCGACAGGGTGACGGTCACCGGGGTTTGCGCCGGGTTGGTCAGGGTTGCTGTGTAGGTGATCTGCCCGCCTTCGGTAACGCTCGGGCCGGCCGTCAGGGTGACGGTGGTGGTGTCGAGGGTGTCGGTGACCTGAGTCGTGGCCGGGGTGGTTGGCGGGGTCACAGTGATGCCGTTGCCGCCAGTGGTGCCGGTGACGGTCACGTCGATCTGGGTCGGGTCGTTATAAACGGTGTCGTTCGGCGCCAATGGCACGTTGACGGTGCCGGTGGTGGAACCGGCCGGGATCACGATCACCGCGCCGTTCGACAGGGTGATGGTCAGGTCGGTCAGCGGCGCTTGGGTCAGGGTCGCGGTGTAGACCAGCACGCCGCCGGCTTCGGTGATGGTCGGCGTGGCGCTGAGGCTCAGGGTCGACTCACGCAGGGCGTTGGTGGTGGTGTCGGTGGTCTGGCCGCCAGTGATGTCTTGCGCAATTTGGCCCGCAGCGTTGATGCCCGCCGTAGGGAAACCAATGGTCGGATCAACGCGGCCCGCCGTGGCATCGAGCATCACGAAGCTGTGACCGCCACCCGCCGCGCCGCCCCTACCTGCGGCGGTTGCGCCGGCAGCGGTGGCTTCAAGTGCGGTAGTCGGGTCGACGCCCGCAGCGATGGCTTGCTGCAGTTCTTCTACCGACGGCGCCGCCTGCGCGGTGGCTTCGGCCAGGTCAGTGCTGGAGTCGGGCGCGTTGGCGCTCCACTGGGTTTCACGGCCCAGATCCAGGGTGCGGCCATCAGCCAGTTCCAGCGACACGGCGCCCGACAGACCGGTGTCGATCTGATCGCCGACAAACAGTCGGTCGCCTTCAACGAGTACGCGACGTACGCCCTCTGGGGACACCACGAATACCTGACCGACAATGCTTTTGACGATGGCAACAACACTGCTCATTGAAGACTCTCCGGGGTGTCACGTTCAGTTGACTTCCATGGACCTGATGGCATGGATGCCGATTCAGTCTGGACGTACTTTAAAAATTTGCTAAACAAGTTTTGACGCATGCGATCGTCAATAATTTGGCTATATTCTTTCGCGATTAACTTTATGCCAAACTATTGACCTTATGGGTGCCATCCTAAACAATCGCCCCACTAATGTCACATTGATATTTCCGCGGCGACCTGTCCTTTTGCGTGTGATCCAGTTCCTGTTTCGAACTTTCCGACATACGGTCAATCCGGTTGCCAATCATCCGACGCAGCAGCACGTTTAGCTGTGATTCAAGACAAGTAGTTCTGGGAAATCGTTACCATGCGTTCGCATTTGTTCAAGGCTCTACCCTTCGCTCTCGCCGCGTCTTTCGCACAAGCACAATCCTTACCAGAAGCCATGCAACAGGCATTGGATGTCCATCCGGAAATCCAGGCAGGGGTCAACAGTCGTTTAGCTGCGGATTATCAATTAAAGGCAGCAAAGGGGGGATACCTGCCCAAGGTCGATCTGCTGGGCGGTTATGGCCGTGAAGGCACCGACAGCGTAACCACCCGCGCCAACGGTGGCGGCAATCATTGGGAAACCCTGAACCGCAGCGAGTCAAGTTTACGTCTTTCGCAAATGGTCTTTGACGGTTTTGCGACCTCCAGTGAAGTCGGGCGTCAACAAGCCAACGTTAACTCCCGCGCTTACTCGCTGCTGGGCACCTCGGAGCGCACAGCGTTAACCGTGGCCCAGGTTTATCTGGATGTGCTGACCCGCCGCGAATTCGTGCGACTGGCTGAAGAAAACCTCAAGAGCCACCAGCGCATTTATGACCAGATTCAGCTGCGTACCCAGCGTGGCGTGGGCAGTGGCGCCGACCTCGATCAGGCCGAAGCGCGTATGGCTCAGGCCCGCAACAACCTGATCACCGAGCAGACCAACCTCGCCGACTCCGAGACCAACTTCCTCAGCGCCGTCGGCCAGATGCCTGATCAACTGGAGCGTCCGGCGCCGTTCATGGCGATGATGCCGGCCAACCTCAACGAAGCGCGCGCGCAAATGCTGGAAAACAGCCCGATCCTGCGCTCGGCCGAGTCCGACATCGCTGCTGCAGAGAAGCAATACCAAACCGCCAAGTCGACGTTCTACCCACGCTTCGACGCCGAGCTGGGCCGCACCGCCGACAACGATCTCGACGGCCAGAACGGCCACAGCAACGAATGGCAGGCCATGTTGCGCATGCGCTTCAACCTGTATTCGGGCGGTAGCAACAAAGCGGATCTGGAATCCAAATCGTACCTGTCAAACCAGGCGCTGGACATCCGCAACAACGCCCTGCGTCAGTTGAATGAAGAGCTGGGCCTGGCCTGGAACGCCCTGAACAACGCTAACGCCCAGGTGCCAATCGCTCAGCAATACGTCGATCACAGCACCTCGGTGCGTACCGCCTACCAGCGTCAGTTCAGCCTCGGCGAACGTACCTTGCTCGACTTGCTCGACAGCGAAAACGAGTTGTTCACCGCTTCGCGGCGTCTGGCTGAAATCAAAAACATTCAGTTATTTACTCAATACCGAATCAAGGCGACCATGGGCGAGTTGCTCAGAAGCCAGGGAGTGGTCGCACCGTTGGCATCCGTTGTGCAGAACGACGTGAAGCCCAAGGTCCAGTTGCCTGGGATGAATTGAGTTATCCCTTTTCAATTGCCAAAGAGTGTCGAGCGTGGAATCAGAAGTCAGTCGAGTTCATCTCAGTCATGATCCACGCGCGTTGCACGACGATCCGTTACTGGACGGTCTGCTAGCCCTTTGCATGCTGCACCAGAAACCCGCCAGCGCCGCGATGCTGACCACCGGCCTGCCGCTGCCCAAACAACGCTTGAGTGTCGAGTTGCTGCCCCGCGCGGCGGCTCGCGCCGGCCTGCAAGGTCGGGTGCTGCAACGCAAGCTGGAAGAGATTCCGGCGATCGCCATGCCGGCGTTGTTGCTGCTCAAGGACGGCCGCAGTGCCGTACTGCTTGGCTGGCAGGATGAAAACCAGGCCCGGGTGCTGCTCAGCGAAAGCGATGGCGGCGAATCGGTGGTCAGCCGCGAACTGCTTGCCGATGACTACACCGGCAAAGTCTTCTTCGCCCAGCCGCAACACAAATTCGACGTCAACCACGGCACGCTGATTCCACGCGCCCGCTCGTGGTTCCGCGACACCCTCAAGCGTTCGCGCTGGCTGTACGCCGACGCCATCGCCGCCAGTTTCCTGATCAACATCATTGCCATGGCCGCGCCGCTGTTCGTGATGAACGTCTACGACCGCGTAGTGCCGAACCAGGCCGAGGCGACCCTATGGGTGCTCGCACTGGGCATCACCGGCGCCTACATCTTCGACCTGATCCTCAAAAGCCTGCGCAGCCTGTGCCTGGATCTGGCCGGCAAGAAAACCGACCTGATCATCTCGGCGACGCTGTTCGAACGCATCGTCGGCATGGCCATGAAATACCGCCCGGCGCGGGTCGGCAGCTTCGCCCAGAACATCCACGAGTTTCAGAGCCTGCGTGACTTCCTCGCTTCGCTGACCCTGACCAGCCTGATCGATTTGCCGTTCACCATCCTGATCTTCATCGTCATCGCCATTCTTGGCGGGCATCTGGTGTGGATTCCGGTGCTGGCGTTCCCGATCGCTCTGCTGATCGGTTATGCGTTGCAAAAGCCGCTGGTGGCAACCATGGAACGGACCATGGCCCTCGGCGCCGAGCGTCAATCGAGCCTGATCGAAACCCTCGCCGGCCTCGACGCGGTGAAGGTCAACAACGCCGAAAGCGAACGCCAATACCAGTGGGAACAAACCATCGGCACCCTCAGCCGCTTGGAGCTGCGGGTGAAAATGCTGTCCGGTCTGGCGATGAACATCACCCTGCTGATCCAGCAACTGGCCGGGGTGATCATGATTGTCTTCGGCGTCTACCAGATCATCGACGGTCATCTGAGCATGGGCGGCCTGATTGCCTGCTACATGCTCAGCGGCCGCGCACTGAGCCCGCTGGCCTCGCTATCCGGTCTGCTGACCCGATATCAACAAGCTCGGGTGACCATGACCTCGGTCGACCAGATGATGGAGCTGCCGCAGGAACGCAATTTCGAAGAGCGCCCACTGAGCCGCAAGGTTCTGCAAGGCGCCATCGAATGCCGTCAACTCAACTTCACCTACCCGGAACAACAGAACCCGGCGTTGAAGAACATCAATCTGGTGATTCGTCCCGGCGAGAAGATCGGCATCATCGGCCGCAGCGGTTCGGGCAAGAGCTCGCTGGCGAAACTGCTGGTGGGCCTGTATCAGCCGGACGACGGCGCGTTGCTGGTCGACGGCGTGGATATTCGCCAGATCGACGTCAGCGAACTGCGCTACAACATCGGCTACGTGCCGCAGGACATCCAGTTGCTCGCCGGCACCCTGCGCGACAACCTTGTCTCCGGCGCGCGCTATGTAGAAGACGAGCTGGTACTGCAAGCCGCTGAACTGGCCGGCGTTCACGAATTCGCCCGTCTGCATCCGCAAGGGTATGAACTGCAAGTCGGCGAGCGCGGGCAGAACCTGTCGGGCGGTCAACGCCAGAACGTCGCCCTGGCCCGGGCATTGTTGCTCAATCCGCCGATTCTGTTGATGGACGAGCCGACCAGCGCCATGGACAACACCGGTGAAGAACGCCTCAAGCAACGCCTCGCGGCGGTGATTGAAAACAAGACCGTGGTGCTGGTGACACACCGGGCATCACTGCTGTCGCTGGTGGATCGCCTGCTGGTGATCGACCGTGGACAGATTCTCGCCGATGGCCCGAAAGCCGCCGTGATGGAAGCGTTGAAGAAGGGGCAGATCAGTGTTGCTTAAGTCGGGTGTCAAGGATTCGATCCGTCGTTACTTCAAAGGCTCCGCTTCGTTGCAGGGCCAGCCGCTGCCGGAGGTCAACAAGGCGCTGATCGAAGACGCCCCGCGCGTCGTTCGCCTGACCATCTGGGCGATCATCGGCTTCTTCGTCTTTCTGATGCTCTGGGCCAATTTCGCCGTGATCGACGAAGTGACCAAGGGCGACGGCAAGGCCATTCCTTCGTCCAAGATCCAGAAAATCCAGAACCTTGAGGGCGGGATCGTCGCCGAACTGTTCGTGAAGGAAGGCCAGATCGTCGAGGCCGGCGCGCCGCTGATTCGTCTGGACGACACACGATTTGCCTCCAACGTCGGCGAAACCGAAGCGGATCGGCAGTCGATGTTGCTGCGCGTGGAGCGCCTTAGCGCCGAAGTCGATGACCGTCCGTTGAATTTCCCGGAAGACGTGGTCAAAGCGGTGCCGGGTCAGGCCAAGAGCGAAGAATCCCTGTACATCAGCCGCCGCCAGCAATTGCACGACGAGATCGGCGGGTTGCAGGAGCAGTTGATCCAGCGCCAGCAAGAGCTGCGCGAATTCAGCTCCAAGCAGGCG
Organism: Pseudomonas sp. NPDC087639; assembly: GCF_044743385.1. Taxonomy (NCBI): domain Bacteria; kingdom Pseudomonadati; phylum Pseudomonadota; class Gammaproteobacteria; order Pseudomonadales; family Pseudomonadaceae; genus Pseudomonas; species Pseudomonas sp. NPDC087639. The sequence continues at coordinate 33,030 of NZ_JBIUWI010000003.1, forward strand.
CAATATCGCCAGCAACTTGGCCTGCAACGGCAGGAAATCAACATGTCCGAGCCACTGGTGGCGCAGGGCGCGGTATCCCCAGTAGAAGTGCTGCGTCTCAAGCGTGCCGAAGTGGAAACCCGTGGTCAGCTCGACGCCACGACTCTGGCTATTCCCCGCGCTGAATCGGCGATCAAGGAAGTACAGCGCAAGATCGACGAGACTCGCGGCAAATTCCGCAGCGAAGCGCTGACCCAGCTCAACGAAGCCCGCACCGACCTGAACAAGGCCCAGGCCACCGGCAAAGCGCTGGAAGACCGGGTCAGCCGTACGCTGGTCACCTCGCCGGTACGCGGCATCGTCAACAAGTTGCTGGTCAATACCATCGGCGGCGTGATCCAGCCGGGCAGCGACATGGTAGAAATCGTGCCGCTGGACGACACCTTGCTGGTCGAAGCCAAGATCCGCCCGCAGGACATCGCGTTCCTGCATCCGGGGCAGGAAGCGATCGTGAAATTCACCGCGTATGACTACACCATCTACGGCGGGCTGAAAGCCCAGTTGGAGCAGATCGGCGCCGACACCATCACCGACGAAGACAAGAAAACCACCTACTACATCATCAAAGTGCGCACCGAACGCAGCCACTTGGGCACCGATGAGAAGCCGTTGCTGATCATTCCAGGGATGGTGGCGTCGGTGGATATCATCACCGGCAAGAAGTCGGTGTTGAGTTATCTGCTCAAGCCGATCATTCGGGCGCGGGCCGAGGCGTTGCACGAGCGATAGATCTTCATTTGCCTAACTGGCCTCATCGCTGGCAAGCCAGCTCCCACAGGTCCCGATGTTGAACACATAATCGTGTTCCAACCGAGAACCCTGTGGGAGCTGGCTTGCCAGCGATGGCGGCAGTCCTAACTCCACATCCCTGTCAGTAAGTGACACAAATCGTCACTCACCATCCCGTCCATTCCTCACCATTCGCCATATCGTTATTCGCTAACGGTATTTAATTTCCAATTCTTATAGCTATAAAGTCACTCCCCTGCGTACCTGCCGACCAATCGGCGCGCCGCACGACCTGAACCAACACGCAATCCAGCGTGAGTTTCTGATCGACGCGCGCGCCCATGAGCGCGCCGTGCGTGGGAGATTGAAAGATGTCCGCAGCTACTGCCACCCCAAGCGCCGCGACCGCCGCGCCGCAAACCTTCGAAATTCGCCCGTTCAGCGGTGCCGTCGGCGCCGAGATCATCGGCCTCGACCTGACCCGTCCGGTCAACGACCAGGACTTCTCGCGCATTCACCGCGCGCACCTCGATCACCACGTCGTGGTGTTCCGCGAGCAGCGCATCACCCCACAACAGCAGATCGACTTCAGCCGCCGCTTCGGCGTGTTGCAGATCCACGTGCTCAAGCAGTTCCTGCTGGCCAACCACCCGGAAATCCTCATCGTTTCCAACATCGTCGAGAACGGCCAGAACATCGGTCTGGGCGATGCCGGCAAGTTCTGGCACTCCGACCTTTCCTATAAAGAGCTGCCGAGCCTCGGCTCGATGTTGCACGCGCAGGAGTTGCCGTCGGAGGGTGGCGACACTTTGTTTGCCGACATGCACAAAGCCTGGGACAGCCTGCCCGAGGCGCTGCGCAAAGCGGTGGAGGGCCGCTCGGCTGCGCACTCCTACACCGCGCGTTACAGCGAAACCAAATTCGAAGGCAACTGGCGCCCGACTCTGACCCCGGAGCAACTGGCTCAGGTCGCGGAAGTGGTCCATCCGATCGTCCGCACCCATCCGGAAAACGGCCGCAAGGCGTTGTTCGTCAGTGAAGGCTTCACCACACGCATCGTTGGCCTGCCGCACGACGAGAGCAAACAACTGCTCGCCGAGCTCTACGCCCACAGCGTGCTGCCGCAAAACATCTACCGCCACCAATGGCAGCCCCACGACATGGTGTTCTGGGACAACCGTTCCCTGATCCATCTCGCCGCCGGTTGCCCTGCGCACCTGCGCCGCAAGCTGTATCGCACGACCATTCAGGGCGACGCGCCTTTCTGATTTGCCGGAGATTCGATCATGTCCAAACGTCTTCCATTTGCGCCGCTGGCCGCGGCCATCGGCCTCGGTTTCAGTCTGATTGCCGGCAGCCTGGTGGCGCCGACCGTGGCTCACGCCGAAGGTGAAATCCGCATCGCCGAGCAGTTCGGCATCGTCTATTTATTGCTCAACGTGGTGCGCGATCAGGGCCTGATCGAGAAGTACGGCAAGCAGGAAGGCCTCGACATCAAGGTCGACTGGACGCAGTTGTCCGGTGGCGCGGCGGTCAACGACGCGCTGCTCTCCGGCTCCATCGACATTGCCGGCGCTGGCGTCGGCCCGCTGCTGACCATCTGGGATCGCACCCACGGCAAGCAGAACGTCAAAGCCGTGGCCTCGCTGGGCAACTTTCCGTACTACTTGGTGAGCAACAATCCCAAGGTCAAGACCATTGCTGATTTCACCGAGAAGGATCGCATTGCGGTACCGGCGGTGGGCGTCTCCGTGCAGTCGCGCTTCCTGCAATACGCGGCAGCCAAGCAGTGGGGCGACAAAGAATTCAATCGTCTCGACAAATACACCATCGCCGTTCCGCACCCGGACGCCACCGCTGCACTGATTGCCGGCGGCACCGAGCTGACCGGGCATTTCTCCAACCCGCCGTTCCAGGATCAGGCGCTGGAAAACCCCAACGTGCATGTCGTGCTCAATTCCTACGACGTGCTCGGCCCGAACTCGCCTACGGTGCTGTTCGCCACCGAGAAATTCCGCAACGAGAACCCGAAGACTTACAAAGCCTTCGTCGAAGCGCTGACCGAAGCTGCGCAATTCGCCCAGAACGATAAAGGCGCGGCGGCCGACACTTACATCCGCGTGACCAAAGCCAAGATCGACCGCGCCGCCTTGCTGAAAATCATCGACAACCCGCAGTTCGAATTCAGCGTCACGCCGAAAAATACCTACCCACTGGCCGAATTCCTCTACCGCGTCGGCGCGATCAAGAACAAGCCTGAATCGTGGAAGGACTACTTCTTCCAGGACGCCAAACCGCTGCAAGGGAGCTGACCAGGATGAATGCCCCTTTGCAAGGCCACGCGGCCAGCAACCCGGTCGCCACGGCGCAAGCGCTGTTGGCGGTCGACCAGGTCAGCCTGGAATACCGCACGCCGCAACGCGTCGTCCGAGCGACTCACCAGATCAGTTTTGAAGTCGATCAACAGGATCGCTTCGTGCTGCTCGGCCCGTCCGGCTGCGGTAAATCCACCTTGCTCAAAGCCGTCGCCGGGTTCATCCAGCCTTGCGAGGGCGAGATCCGCCTGCAAGGCCAGCGCGTTGATGCGCCGGGGCCTGACCGGATCGTGGTGTTTCAGGAATTCGATCAACTGCCGCCGTGGAAAACCGTCAAACAGAATGTGATGTTTCCACTGCTCGCTTCGCGCACGCTGAAGAAAAAACAAGCCGAAGAACGTGCACTGCACTATCTGGAAAAGGTCGGTCTGGTGGCGTTCGCCGACGCCTATCCGCACACGCTTTCCGGCGGCATGAAGGCGCGGGTGGCGATTGCCCGGGCGCTGGCGATGCAGCCAAAAATCCTGCTGATGGACGAGCCGTTTGCCGCACTCGATGCGCTGACCCGACGCAAGATGCAGGAAGAATTGCTGCTGCTCTGGGAGGAAGTGCGCTTCACCCTGTTGTTCGTTACGCACTCGATTGAAGAGGCGCTGGTGGTCGGCAATCGCATCCTGTTGCTGTCGCCGCATCCGGGGCGGGTGAGGGCGGAAGTCCATAGCCATCAATACAACCTGCAAAGCCTTGGCGGTGTGGCGTTTCAGGAGTCGGCACGGCGCATTCATCGGCTGTTGTTCGATGAAGGCCAGTCGCCGGAAACCGAGCTCGACCACGACTTCAACGACATTCGCATCGCGTATTGAGCGGCCTGGAGGATTGCCCGATGAGCCAATCATCATCTGTAAGACATGAATTCGAAACCGTGCTGCAGCCGCTGACCAGCGTACCGGTCGAGCGCGAATTACCTATCGGCCAACGCTTGTGGCAACAGGGCTGGCTGCGTAAAAGCCTGATCCTGATTTTGCTCGCGGTGCTGTGGGAAATCGTCGCCCGGGTGCAGGACAACGATCTGCTGCTGCCCAGTTTTGTGCAGACCAGCCATGCGCTTTACGACGGCCTGCTCAGCGGCGAATTGCTGGGCAAGGTGTGGATATCGCTGGTGGTGCTGCTCAAGGGGTATCTGATTGGCATTGTCCTGGCGTTTGCCCTGACCACGTTGGCGGTGTCGACGCAGTTTGGTCGCGATCTGTTGAGCACGTTGACCTCGATGTTCAATCCGCTGCCGGCGATTGCCCTTCTGCCGCTGGCCTTGCTGTGGTTTGGGCTGGGGCAGAACAGCCTTATTTTTGTGCTGGTGCATTCGGTGTTGTGGGCGCTGGCGCTGAACACTTACGCGGGTTTTCTCGGTGTTTCGGAAACCCTGCGCATGGCCGGGCGCAACTATGGGCTCAAGGGCATGCGTTTTGTGCTGTTTATCCTGATTCCCGCAGCGCTGCCGTCGATTCTCGCCGGGCTGAAGATTGGCTGGGCGTTTGCCTGGCGTACGTTGATCGCCGCTGAGTTGGTGTTCGGTGCGACCAGTGGCAAGGGCGGGTTGGGCTGGTACATCTTTCAGAATCGCAATGAGCTGTATACCGACAAAGTGTTTGCCGGGTTGGCGGTGGTGATCCTGATCGGGTTGCTGGTGGAGAATCTGGTGTTCGACACGCTGGAGCGGGTGACCGTCAAACGGTGGGGGATGCAGCGCTGATTTGTCGCGCTCCGACCGGCCCCTTCGCGAGCAGGCTCGCTCCCACATTTGAAATGCATTCCCATGTGGGAGCGAGGCTGCTCGCGAAAGCGTCGGTCCGGCCACCGCCTCATTAGCTGAATGTTTGCTAGCATTGCGCGCAGATCAATCAAGATCAGCCATGAGTGCTCAGCATGCAACTCCCGGACATGAACCTTCTGGTCGCCCTCGACGCCTTGCTCGACGAGGGCAGCGTGGTGGGCGCCGCGCGGCGAATGAACCTCAGCCCGGCAGCCATGAGCCGAACCCTGACGCGCATTCGCGAAGCCATCGGCGATCCGATTCTGGTGCGCGCCGGCCGGGGCCTGGTGCCGACACCCAAAGCATTGGAGTTGCGTGAACAGGTGCGTGATGTGGTCGAGCAGGCCGCGCTGTTGTTCCGTTCGGCGGACACTGTGGAACTGGGCAGTTTGCGTCGGCGCTTCAGCATTCGCGCCAATGACTTTTTCATCGGCGTGTACGGCGGCAAACTGTTCGACACCCTCGACCAGCAGGCGCCGCACTGTGAACTGCGCTTCGTCCCGGAAGGTGATGGCGACGATGAAGCGCTGCGAGAAGGCCGGATCGACCTGAGCGTCAGCAACACCCGCCCGGTGACCCCGGAAGTAAAAGTGCAGAACCTGTTTTCCACGCATTTCGTCGGCTTGGTGCGCGAGGATCATCCGCTGCTCGACGGCGAAATCACTGCCGAGCGTTACGCCGGTTTCTCCCACATCAGCATGTCGCGGCGTGGCATTGCGCGTGGGCCGATCGATACGGCTCTGAATGCGCTTGGGCTGGAGCGGCGAGTGGCAGTGATTGCGCCGAGTTTTCATGCGGCGATGTTTGCTCTGCCGGATTCCGACCTGATCCTGCCGGTGCCCAAGGAAGCGTTGTTGAGCGTGCGGCGGTTGGGCTTGAAGCTGCGCTCCTTCAACCTGCCGATTCCGTTGCCGACCCTGATGCTGACTCAGGCCTGGCACCCGCGCTTCGACAAGGACCCGGCGCACCGTTGGTTGCGTGAAACCCTCAAGACTTGCTGCGATGAGACCTGGCTCGCCGCGCAACCCTAATCCCACAATCGACACAAACCCCTGTAGGAGTGAGCCTGCTCGCGATAGCGGTGTATCAGTCAACGTAGATATCGACTGAAACGATGCCATCGCGAGCAGGCTCACTCTTACAGGGTTAATCGTTGTGTTTGACACACTTATATCCTGCCAATAAGTCAATTTTCGTCAGCACTAAGCCCGACTAAGATGCTCCGGTATTTTTCCCTCCGGAGTTTGCATTCATGACATCCCTGACGGTCCCGGCGCCAATGGCCGCGACCAGCCCGGCGACGGCGGCCGCGCCACCGGCATTCGGGGCGCGGATCATCATCGGCCTGGTCGGCGTGCTGGTCGCGGTGCTGGTGTCGGGCCTCAACGAGATGGTGACCAAGGTCGCCCTGGCCGACATTCGCGGCGCGCTGAACATTGGTTACGACGAAGGCACCTGGCTCGTCGCCAGTTACACCGCCACCTCGGTCGCTGCCATGGCGTTCGCGCCGTGGTGCTCGGTGACGTTCTCGCTGCGCCGCTTCACCCTCTGCGCGATCAGCCTGTTCACCCTGCTCGGCGTGCTGTGCCCCTTTGCCCCGAACTACGAAAGCCTGCTGCTGATGCGCACCCTGCAAGGTCTGGCTGGCGGCGCGTTGCCGCCGATGCTGATGACCGTTGCCCTGCGCTTCCTGCCGCCGAACTTCAAACTTTATGGCCTGGCCGGTTACGCGCTGACGGCCACCTTCGGCCCCGGCCTTGGCACGCCGCTGGCGGGGTTGTGGACCGAATACGTCGGCTGGCAATGGACGTTCTGGCAAATCATCGTGCCGTGCCTGATCGCCATGGTCATGGTCGGTTACGGTATCCCGCAGGACCCGCTGCGGCTGGAGCGCCTCAAGACGTTCAACTGGAAAGGCCTGCTGCTGGGTTTTCCGGCGATCTGCATGCTGGTGATCGGCCTGTTGCAGGGCAATCGGCTGGACTGGTTCGAGTCGGATCTGATCTGTGCACTGCTCGGCTCGGGGTCGCTGCTGCTGGTGGCGTTCCTGATCAACGAGTGGTCGCAGCCGATTCCGTTTTTCAAGTTGCAGATGCTCGGCATCCGTAACCTGGCGTTCGCGCTGATGACCCTGGCCGGCGTGTTGGTGGTGCTGCAAGCGGTGGTGTTGATTCCGTCGAGCTACCTGGCGCAAGTGCAGGGTTATCGCCCGGTGCAGACCGCGCCGATCATGCTGATCGCGGCGTTGCCGCAGTTGATCGCGCTGCCGCTGGTGGCGGCGCTGTGCAACCTGCGCTGGGTCGATTGCCGCTGGGTGCTTGGCATCGGTTTAAGCATGCTGACGGCATCCTGTTTGGGCGGCTCGCTGCTGACCTCGGAATGGATTCGCGACAACTTCTACGTCCTGCAATGGCTGCAGATCTTCGGTCAACCGATGTCGGTACTGCCGCTGTTGATGCTCTCCACCGGCAGCATCCAGCCAACGGACGGGCCGTTTGCCTCGGCCTGGTTCAACACCGTGAAAGGTCTGGCGGCGGTGGTCGCCACTGGGGTGCTCGAGGCGCTGACCACGGCGCGTCTGCATTTTCACTCGACCATGCTGGTCGACAGCCTCGGCAACTCACCGTTGGCCGACCGCAGCGATCCGGGCCTTGCCCATCGTCTGCACGAACAGGCCGTGGTGCTGACTTCTTCTGATCTCTATGTGTGCATGGCCGGCGTTGCAGTGGCGCTGATCCTGCTGATTTTCTGGCTGCCGACGCGGATCTTCCCGCCACGCGCGCCCACCTGATTGCTGTACTGAAAATGAAGGTTTTTATGACGACTCAAGCAAAGCAAAAACTCGCGGTGGCCGTCGCCGCTGCGCTGGCAGTGGGCGTGCTGTTGTATCTGGCGGTGCCCGGCCTTTTTGGCAAACGTACCCAGCAAAATACCAACGACGCTTTCGTCTCCGCTGATTTCACTTTAGTGGTGCCGCGCGTGGCCGGTTTCATCAAGGAAGTGTTGGTAGAAGACAACCAACGGGTACAGGCCGGGCAGTTGCTGGCGTTGATCGATGATCGTGATTTACGTGCCGCCGCTGAGGCCGCGGATGCGCAAACCCTGGTCGCGCGCGCGCAGTTGCAGAACGCCAAAGCCACGCTCGAACGCCAGACCTCGGTGATCGCTCAGGCGCAGGCCTCGGTGGTCTCGGCCAAGGCTGAAATGGCGTTTGCCCAGCAGGAACTGAATCGCTACAACCACCTCGCCGGCGTGGGTGCCGGTACAGTACAGAACGCGCAGCAGGCCCGTACGCGTATCGATCAGGCCTCCGCGCGGCTGGACACGGCGAGCGCGAAACTGGCGGCCGAGCGCAAGCAGGTGGAAATCCTCACCGCCCAGCGTAATGCCGCTGAAGGTACGTTGAAGCATGCACAGGCGGCGCTGGAAATCGCCAGTTTCGAACTCTCCTACACGCGCATCACCGCGCCGCAGGACGGCATGGTCGGCGAGCGTGCCGTGCGCGTTGGCGCCTATGTGACGCCGGGCAGCAAGCTGCTGGCGGTGGTGCCGTTGCAGCAGGCCTATGTGGTTGCCAACTTTCAGGAGACGCAATTGACGGACGTGCAACCGGGCCAGCAAGTGCAGGTGCGCGTCGATAGCCTCGGCGGCGAGGCACTGAGCGGCCGCGTCGAGAGTATTGCGCCAGCGACCGGCGTGACCTTCGCGGCGGTGAAACCGGATAACGCCACCGGCAACTTCACCAAAGTGGTGCAGCGGATTCCGGTGAAGATTGTGCTGGAGCCTGGGCAGCCACTGGCCGAGCGGTTGCGGGTGGGGATGTCGGTCGAGGCGAGTATTGATACCCGCACTTCGGCGACGTCGGCGCGTGAGGTGACTCAGCGATGAGCTTCTTTGAACGAACTGACGCCTTCGCGAGCAGGCTCGCTCCCACAGGAGAAACGCATTCCAAAATGTGGGAGCGAGCCTGCTCGCGAAGAGGCCGCTGGCAGCAACTCGCTTTGGGTGCCCTGCTCGCGGTAAGTCTCAGCGCCTGCACCGTCGGCCCTGACTTCCAAAAGCCTGAAGCCACGCAAATCGCCGACTGGGCAAAACCCGCCAAATCCGCCCCCAGCCGAGCCGTCAGCGAACCGCTGAACGAACGCTGGTGGGAAGTCTTCAACGACCCACAACTCTCGGCCCTTACTCAACGTGCCGTGCGCAGCAACCTCGACCTGCAACTGGCCAGCAGCCGCCTGCAACAAAGCCGCGCCGCGCGTCAGGTAATCACCGCTGATCGTTACCCGAGCACCGCTGCTACCGGCAGTTACGCACGCAAACGCAACAGTGGCGAGGGCTTGAACGATCCGTCCGGGCACAACGGCGATTCCGCGTTCAATCTGTGGGACGCCGGTTTCTCGGCCTCGTGGGAGCTGGATGTCTGGGGCCGCGTGCGCCGCGAAACCGAAGCTGCCGATGCCAACCTCGAAGTCGCCGAAAACGACCGTCGCGGTGTGGTGCTCGCCGTCCTCGCCGACACTGCGCAGAACTACATTCAGTTGCGCGGCGTGCAGAACACCCGCGCCGTCACCGAGCAAAACCTCGACGTTGCCCGTCACAGTCTGAAGCTCTCACAACTGCGTCTGAATGATGGCGTGGCGACGGATCTAGACGTCGCCGAAGCCGCCGCGCAAGTTGCGGCCATCGAATCGCGCCTGCCGGCGCTGGAACAGCGTCAATCGCAACTGATCAACGCCATCAGCTTATTGATGGGCGAGCCGCCGCAAGCCCTGGCCAAGGCGTTATCCACAGACGCGGCGGTGCCGCAGTCGCCGCTCACGGTCGCCATCGGCTTGCCGTCGCAACTGGCCGAGCGCCGTCCGGACATCCGTCAGGCCGAAGCGAGGCTGCATGCGGCCACCGCCAACATCGGCGTGGCCAAGGGCGATTTCTATCCGCGCATCACCCTGTCCGGCAACCTCGGCTCGCAAGCGATGCAGTTGAGTGACTTCGGTTCGTGGGGCTCGCGCGCGTTCGGCATCGGCCCGCAATTCAGCCTGCCGCTGTTCGACGGCGGCCGCCTGCGCGGCATGTTGCACCTGCGCGAAGCCCAGCAACAGGAAGCGGCCATCGGCTACCAGCAAACCGTACTGCGCGCCTGGCACGAGATCGACGATCAACTGACCGCCTACAACGCCAGCCAGCGTCGCCGCGACAGCCTCGCCGAAGCCGTGCGCCAGAACCAGATCGCCCTGCGCACCGCGCAACAGCAATACGTCGAAGGCGTGGTCGATTTCGTCAACGTGCTCACCGTGCAGAGCGCGTTGCTCGCGACTCAGGAGCAGTGGGTGGAAAGCTCTACCGGGGTTTCGCTGGCGATGGTCGGGTTGTACCGGGCGTTGGGTGGGGGATGGGAGTCGGTGTATCCGGCAGCAGAAATGGCCGCAACGTTACCGGATGTCGTGAAGTAATCGCCGCGTGGTTGAGGTCGTCAGGATTTACCCGACAAATCCGTCATTCCTTTGAGTAACTCGATCGGCCTGAAATTTGAGTAATGTGCGCAGGTGTCCAGTGGGCGGATTTCCCTGCGCCAGCGGTGTGCCGAACTAGACTCAAAGACACGGCAACAGCGTTCAGCGCAACACCGAGGTGCATCATGCGTATGGCCAAAAAGGTGCAAAGCAGCCTGACCCGGGCGCATTGCGAATATGACATCGTCGCCCACCGGCACTCGTCCAGCAGCCTCGAAACCGCAAGGGTTTCCGGGGTGCCCGCCGAGCGCGTGGCGAAATCGGTGATCCTCGACGACCACCACGGGCATTACCTGATGGCCGTGCTGCCGGCCAGCAGTCATCTTGATTTGACCAAGGTGCGCAGTGGCGGCGAATGGCAGATCACCCGCGAGAGCAACCTGGCGCACATCTTCGACGACTGCGAACGCGGCGCGGTGCCGCCGCTGGGGGATTCCTACGGGTTGGACATGGTCATCGACCCGCTGCTGACGAGGCAGAAGGATATTTATCTGGAAGCCGGCAACCACGCCTATCTGCTGCACATGAGCATGCCGGAGTTTCTGAAAATGGTGCCGCATGCTGAGGTGCGGGAGTTGAGTCATTAGTTTCGCTGCCGCCTTCGCGAGCAGGCTCGCTCCCACAGGGGGATTGCGTTCAATCTGTGGGAGAGAGCCTGCTCGCGAATCATTTTCCAGGCCCCACGTGTCTGAAGGAGTTCATCCATGGAAAACCCAACCCACAGCCTCCCATCGCTATTCAAACAACTCGGCCTGGACAACGACCCCACCGGCATCGAGCAATTCATCGCCACACACTCCCCACTCAAACCCGAACTGCACCTGGCGGATGCGTTTTTCTGGAGCAAGAGTCAGGCAGGTTTTTTGCGCGACGAGATTCTGGATGATGCCGATTGGGCGGAGGTGGTGGATCAGTTGGATGTGTTGTTGCGTAAGGGGCGGTAGGACTAACTGAATGGCGAGCACTTTTAGCCTGATCGTTTTGCGGTTGTCTATGATCAAAAAATGGACCAATATCACGACCTCAATTGAGGTCTTTTATTATGCAAAATGTTCTGGCCGATATGGCTGTCAGTGTTTCCGAGTTGAAGAAAAACCCATCTGCTGTTTTAAGCGGCGCACAGGGTGGGGCTGTGGCCGTTCTGAACCACAACCGCGTCATGGGCTACATGGTGCCAGCCGATGTTTACGAGGCAATGATGGAGCGGCTTGATGATTTGGAGCTGGCTGAAATCGTGCGTTCGCGCAGCCATGAAACGCCCATTTCGGTAAGCCTGGATGACCTATAAGCTCGAATTTCTGCCATCTGCTCATAAAGAGTGGAACAAGCTGGGTCACACGCTCCGGGATCAATTCAAGAAAAAGCTCGCGGAAAGATTGGCGCTACCGAGAGTGTCAGCGGATGCACTCCATGGCATGCCGGACTGTTACAAAATCAAACTCAAGGCCTCTGGCTACAGATTGGTCTATCAAGTAATCGATGTGCGAGTCGTCGTTTCTGTAGTCGCGGTAGGAAAACGCGAGCGCAGCAGCGTGTACGCGAATGCAAAAAAGCGCTGAGTACACCCTGGCGTGTCCCTTCCTTTCGGCGAACAGCCAATTTGTTTCAAAACTTGACTGAATTTCCCCTCCAATGCGATATTGATAGTTAGCAAACTAACAGTGTGCATTTTCTCGTGCCCGATACCCTCGACGCTCTCCAGATGAACATCAGCAGTGCCATGGTGGTGGCCGCCAGGCATTGGCGGAAGATCTGCCAGACCACGCTGGTCAATTACGGAATCTCCGAAGCCTGCGCCGTGCCGTTGTTGATGATCGGCCGGTTGGGTGAGGGCGTGCGTCAGGTGCAGGTGGCGCAGGCGGCCGGGATGGAGAGTCCGTCGCTGGTGCGTTTGCTCGATCAGTTGTGCCATGCCGGGTATGTCTGCCGCACTGAAGATGCGCAGGATCGGCGCGCCAAATGTCTGAGCCTGACCGATACCGGCCGTGAACTGGTGCAGGCGGTGGAAATCGAACTGGTGCGCTTGCGTCACGAAGTGCTCGAAGGGATCGATCAGAGCGATCTGGAGGCTACGCTTCGGGTACTCAGAGCTTTTGAGGCGGCCAATCCGCCGTTGGTGGTTAATTCTTGAACGGTTTTTTCACTGGCATTCCGCCGGCCCGGGACTGGTTTTACGGGATCCGCACTTTTGCAGCGTCGATGCTTGCGCTGTACATCGCCATGCTTATGCAAATGCCGCGTCCGTATTGGGCGATGGCCACGGTGTACATCGTCTCCAGCCCGTTTCTCGGGCCGACCAGCTCCAAAGCGTTGTACCGCGCCGTCGGCACTTTTCTCGGTGCTGCAGCGGCGGTTTTTTTCGTGCCGATGTTTGTGCAGAGCCCTTATGTGTTGGTGGTGGTGATCGCGTTGTGGACGGGGATTCTGCTGTTCCTGTCCCTGCATCTGCGCACTGCCAACAGTTACGCGTTGATGCTCGCCGGATATACCTTGCCGCTGATCGCCTTACCGGTGGTGGATAACCCGCTGGCGGTGTGGGACGTCGCAGAAGCGCGCACCGAAGAGATTTTCCTCGGCATCGCCGTCGCCGCCGTGGTCGGTGCGATGTTCTGGCCGCGTCGCCTGGCGCCGGTGTTCAACGATGCCGTGAGCAAGTGGTTCGCCGACGCTTCGACTTACAGCCTGAAGTTTCTCAGCCGTGATGTGCAGCCCGAAGAAGTCACCGCGCTGCGCATGGCCATGGTCGCCAGTTTCAACAGCCTCGAATTGATGATCGGCCAATTGCCCCACGAAGGCTCTCGGCCGCAAACCGTGCGTAACACCAAGGAGTTGCGCGGACGGATGATTCATCTGCTGCCAGTGATCGATGCGCTGGAAGATTCGCTCTACGCCCTCGAACGGCGCACGCCGGAACTGGTGGCAAAATTCGCGCCGCTGCTGGCCGCGACCCGTGAATGGCTCAGCCATCAGGATGCCGATCTCGACCGCTGGCAAGCGCTGAAAGACCAACTCGAAGCCCTGCAACCGAGTGCGCAAGCGCTGGAGGATCGCAAGCAATTGTTGTTCTCCAACGCCTTGTACCGTCTCGGCGAATTCATCGATCTGTGGCAAGACTGCCGCAGTTTGCAGGACGCGATTCTCTGCGAGCGGCAGGACAGCTGGCGCGCGGTGTATCGCCACTGGCGTCTTGGTCGGCTGACGCCGTTTCTCGACCGTGGGTTGATGATGTACTCGGTGGCCTCGACCATTCTGGCGATCATCGTCGCCTCGGTGCTGTGGATTCTGCTCGGCTGGCCGGACGGCGGCAGTGCGGTGATTCTGGCGGCGGTCGCGTGCAGCTTCTTCGCCTCGATGGATGACCCGGCGCCGCAGATTTACCGGTTCTTTTTCTGGACGGGCATGTCGGTGCTGTTCGCCAGTCTCTATCTGTTTCTGATTCTGCCGAACCTGCATGACTTCCCGATGCTGGTATTGGCGTTTGCCATCCCGTTCATCTGCGTCGGCACCCTGACGGTGCAGCCGCGTTTCTACCTCGGCATGCTCCTGACGCTGGTCAACACCTCGTCGTTCATCAGTATTCAGGGCGCGTATGACGCGGACTTCTTCGCCTTCGTGAACTCCAACCTGGCTGGGCCGATCGGCCTGTTGTTCGCGTTTATCTGGACGCTGGTGGCGCGTCCGTTCGGCGCCGAGCTGGCGGCCAAGCGCCTGACCCGGTTCAGTTGGAAAGACATCGTCGACATGACCGAACCGGCGAATCTGGCCGAACACCGGCAATTGGGCGTGCAACTGCTCGATCGCCTGATGCAGCATCTTCCGCGTCTGGCCCTGACCGGCCAGGACACCGGCATCGCCATGCGCGAAGTGCGCGTGGGCCTGAACCTGCTTGATTTGCTCGCCTATACCCCTCGCGTGAACGGCGTGCCGAAGACGCTGTTGCAGCAAGTGGTCGCCGAAGTCGGCGAGTATTTTCGCGCCTGCCTCAAGGCCGGTGAACGCCTGCCGGCGCCGAGCGGTTTGCTGATGACTCTGGATCGCACCCGCCGCGCGCTCAATGGCCATGGCGACGAAGAAACCCGACTACATCTGTTGCACGCCTTGAGCGGTTTGCGTCTGGCGTTGCTGCCCGGCGTCGAATTCGTTTCCAGCGCCGAGCCCGAAGAACCGCTGCCCGATGGAGCGCCCCTATGATCGGTGATCTGGACATCAGCGGCATTTTCCTGCCGACCCTGCTGGTGTTGATGGGCATCACTTATGTGCTGTTTTTGTTGGTGCATGCCGTGCTTACGCGCGTGCACTTTTACCGTCTGGTCTGGCACCGGGCATTGTTCAACGTGGCGCTCTACGCCGTGCTGCTGTACGGCGTGGACTCACTCAGTCGATACCTGATGACATGAAAAAACCGTTTTTGACTATCGGTCGCGTGGTACTCACCCTGCTGATCGTGACTTTTGCCGTTGTCCTCGTCTGGCGCATGGTGATGTATTACATGTTCGCCCCGTGGACCCGTGACGGCCACATCCGTGCCGACATCATCCAGATCGCGCCGGACGTGTCCGGGCTGATCCAGCAGGTCGAGGTGAAGGACAACCAGTTGATCAAGCGTGGCCAGGTGCTGTTCAGCATCGACCAGGACCGGTTCAAACTGGCCCTGCGTCAGGCCAAAGCCGCCGTTGCCGATCGCGAAGAAACCCTGGCGCAGGCCCAGCGTGAAGCCAAGCGTAACCGTGGCCTGGGCAATCTGGTGCCGGCCGAACAGTTGGAAGAAAGCCAATCGAAAGTGGCTCGCGCACAATCGGCATTGGCCGAAGCCATGGTCACGGTGGACAGCGCCCAACTCAACCTTGATCGCTCGGTGATCCGCAGCCCGGTGGACGGTTACGTCAACGACCGCGCGCCGCGTACGCAGGAATTTGTCACCGCCGGGCGCCCGGTGTTGTCGGTGGTCGACAGCAATTCCTTCCACATCGACGGCTATTTTGAAGAAACCAAACTCGACGGCATTCATGTCGGCCAGTCGGTGGATATCCGCGTGGTCGGCGATCGCGCCAAGCTGCGCGGGCATGTCGAAAGCATCGTCGCCGGCATCGAGGACCGCGACCGCACCAGCGGCAGCAACCTGTTGCCCAACGTCAACCCGGCGTTCAGTTGGGTGCGGCTGGCGCAGCGGATTCCGGTGCGCATTGCCTTTGATGATGTGCCGGCGGACTTCCGCATGATTGCCGGGCGTACCGCCACCGTCTCGATCATCGACGATCAAAAGCAGGAGCCCGCGCAATGAACAAGGCCCTGATGATCGCCGGGTTGGGTGTGATGCTCTCGGCCTGTCAGATGGTCGGGCCGGACTATCAGGTGCCCGATGACGCGGCGATTCAGCGCAAGGACTTTCAGGGCGAACTGGCCGTTGCGGGCAAACCGGTGGTGTCGGCGCCGGTTCCGGCGGACTGGTGGCGGTTGTACAAGGATCCGCGACTGGATCAACTGGTGCAGCAGGCCATGGCCTCCAACACTGATCTGCGCGTGGCGGCAGCGAACCTTGCGCGGGCTCGCGCGCAAGTCGATGAGGCCGAGGCGGCCGGTGGCTGGAGCGCCGGCGTGAAGATGGGTGCCCAGCGTTTGCAGGAATCCGGTCAGGCGTTTTTGCTGCCGGAAAAAGTCCCGGTCGACAACGTCGGCGATATTGGCATCAGCGCTTCTTATCAGTTCGATCTGTGGGGCACTCTGCAACGCGGTATCGAAGGCGCGAAGGCTAACGCCGATGCGACTCAAGCGGCGGCTGACACTGCACGCATCACCTTGGTGGCCGACGTAGTTCGCGCCTACACCCAGGTTTGCGCGGCTAATGAAGAACGGGAAATTGCCCAACATTCCCTCGACCTGCAATCGCAAAGCACCACGCTGACTCAGCGCTTGCGTGACGCCGGGCGTGGTGATGAAACCCAGGTCACTCGCTCGCAAACCCAATTCAAATCCCTGCGCGCCGAGCTGCCGCGCTATGAAGCGGCGCGTCAGGCCGGGCTGTTTCGCCTGTCGATGCTGCTGGCCAAACCGGTCGATCAGTTGCCTGCCGGCACGGCGACCTGCGCCGAGTTGCCGAAAATCGCCCAACTGGTGCCGGTCGGTGACGGCGCCGCGTTGCTCAAGCGTCGCCCGGATATTCGCCAGGCCGAACGTCGACTGGCCGCTTCGACTGCGGGCATCGGCGTCGCCACCGGCGAGCTGTATCCAGACATCAGCATCGGCGCGACCATCGGCACCGTCGGTCTTATTGACGACTTGGGTGATCCATCGACCAACCGCTGGGGTTTCGGCCCCTCGCTGAGCTGGAAAGTCCCGACCAACGGCGCCCGCGCGCGAATCCGCGAAGCTGAAGCGTCGACCCAAGGCGCACTGGCGCATTTCGACGGCGTGGTGCTCAACGCCATTCGCGAAACACAGACCGGTCTGGCCCAGTACAGCGCGTTACTGCAACGCCGCGATGCCCTGGCCGACGCCGAGCAGTCGGCGAAACTCGCCGCAGACCAGACGCACCGCTTCTTCCAGGCCGGGCGCGAGTCGTTCCTCGCCGACCTGCAAGCAACCCGCACCTACACCGATGTCACGGCGCAACTGGCCGCCGCCAACACGCAAGTCGCCATGAGCCAGATCGATTTGTTCCTCGCTTTGGGCGGCGGCTGGGAAAGCGGACGAACGCAAGCTTCAAGCCCGAGCAAACCCTGAGGCCATAGCTATGCTTTGAAGTGTTGAAGGGGCGCCCCGTGCAAAGCGCCCCTTCAGCGCACATTGCTAGCGCTGGTCTAGGGGAAACCAATAATGAAAAACCCTTACGCTCTCGGCTTCTGGTGCGCCCTCGTAGCGTTGGTGCTGCTCTCGGCCACCTATTTTTACGGCATCATGCTGGCCCACCAGATCGACAAGGCCATGGTTTTCCTCGACAGCGCCGTCGCGCTGATTGCGGTCATGGCAATCGTGGTGGTGGCTTGGGCATCGCTCCAGGTTCAGCGGGTGAAGAAGCGACAACTTGAACAGGGCAAGACCCTGGTGCTGATCTGGGACACCAAAGTTGCCCTGCGCAAGGTCGAAACCGTGTTCGACCGATATTTCTGGGGCAGCTACTGGCAGCCCGGCCGGACTTTCGCCGAAGTCATGGGCGAACTCACCGGCACGCCGCTGGAAAAAAGCCTCGAGGCACTGAAGAAACAGTGTCTGGAACTCGACAAGCAGATCGACAGCGAAGGTTGGCACTGGCTGAACAATGCCCGGGAATTGTCCGACGTCGCCACGGCCATGGCCCGCGAACGCTATCAACTGGATTTCTGCGACCCGCGCGCCGATGGGCCGGGCGGGGCGGTGATCGATCGGGATTTTGAAGTGCTGGTGTATACCTGGACGGCGCGGCTGAAGAGCTTTGATCATCAACTCGATGAGATCGAGGTTCAGTACTCCTGATTTCCGCTGAATCGACTGGTCTCATCGCGAGCAGGCTCACTCCCACAGGTACAGTATTGTCCTTGTGGGAGCGAGCCTGCTCGCGAAGGCGGACTGAAAAACACTGAAACTCTCCCGGCCTGTCGACTGTCCACACTCCCCATAGACACTCTTTCACCTTTAAACATTGAGCCGTCTCCCGCGCCCAGTGCTAATCTCCACCGTTAATTTAAGCGGAGTCGAGCCGCAACCCGGTCACGGGTTCAGGGAAGACGACCACACTTTCAGCCACGGAAATCGATCAGGTCATTCATGAATAAATCAGCAGGCGTGCTACTCGGAATTGTTGTTGCCATCGGCGCGATCAGCGCAGGCGGGGCCTGGTACACCGGGACCAAGATCGAAGGCGTATTGAACAACGCCGTCTCTAACGCCAACAAAGAACTGCAAACCGCCATGGCCGGTTCCAACGGCACCGCGTCGCTGGAGCTGGTGTCGCTGGAGCGCCACACCTTCACCAGCACCGCGCACTATCGCCTCAAGGGTGAAGGCGAGATGTTTGGCGATGCGCCGGTCGAGCTGCTGTTCGTCGACCACATCGAGCACGGCCCGCTGCCGTTCTCGCGTCTGGTGTCGCTGAAATGGCTGCCGGTCATGGCCACCAGCAACTACCAGCTGGAAAAGAATCCGGCCACCGAAAAATGGTTCGCCGCCACCAAGGGCGCTGCCCCGCTCAAAGGCGTAACCAACATCGGCTACGACGAGTCCACCACCAGCACCGTCGACCTGCTGCCACTGGAAACCGCGCTGGATGAGCAGTCGAGCCTGAAGTTTTCCGGCCTGACCCTGAACATCTCCGCCAGCGCCCAGGCACAGAAGGTCAAGGCTGACGGCTACATGGACAGCCTGAAACTGGTGACTGTGGCTGAAGATCAGGCGCCGGTGCAGATCGAACTCAACGGTCTGACCCTGGCGAGCAACCTCACCAAGAGCAGCTACGGCTACTACACCGGCAACAACACCCTGGAGCTGTCCAACAGCAAAACCACCTTCGGCACCAAGCAATCGGTGCTCGGCGTGAAGAACTTCGAAATGAAGAACCTCACCGAAGAAAACGGCAGCAATGCGTCCGGCCGTGCTGACTACACGGTGGGTGAAGTAACGCTCAACGACAAGAAAATCGGCTCGGCCAGCATGGCCATGAGCCTGAAAAACCTCGACATCCCGTCGACGATGTCGCTGATGCAGATCTACCAGACCAAACTGCAGCCATACGAAAAAGCCGCCGCCGAAGCCACGGCAGCCGGCCTGCCGGCACCGGAGCTGAACCTGACCGAAGCCGAGTCGGCGCAGGTCAAAGCCGATCTGCAAAAACTGCTGGCCGCTGGCCCGCAAGTGGCGCTGGAGAATCTGTCGCTGAAAACCGCCAACGGTGAGAGCCGCGCGAATCTGGTGATCGACCTGACCAAGCCGCAATCGATGGATCTGCCGCCGGATCAACTGGGCAAACAGCTGATCGCGTTGCTTGATCTCAATATCACCGTGTCCAAGCCGATGCTGATTGATCTGCTCAGCGTGCAGGCGCAACTCGATGGTCAGACTGATGCCAAAGCCATCGTCGATGGGGCTACCGGCGCGGCCGACATGTTCTCCGGGATGGCCGTCGGCTCGCAGTTGGCGATCGTAGAGGGCACCAACGTCGTGACCAAGCTGCATTACGCCGCCAATCAGGTGGAATTCAACGGCCAGAAGATGACCGTCGAGCAGTTCGTCGGCTTCCTGATGAGCAAGTTCGCGGGCGTCACGCAAGTGCAGTAATACTGCGCTCTTAATAGAAACGCCCGGCCTCTGTACCCACAGGCGCCGGGCGTTTTGCTGTCTGGCGTTCGGCTTTTCGGTGTCGCGGCCGAGCCGCCGGCCGATTCTGAACAATTATTGTGTTCTGAATTTCGGTCCTCGCTTGCATGCAAACTGCCTGACTAAGCTTGGCTGAGCGTTCCTGGCTCGGCCCCGTTACGAATGGGCAAGGAGGGCATTACGACCCGGCTGGCCATGTAAGGATGCTGACGAATGCCGCGTATTGATGGTCCTGTATTACATCGTGGTTTACGCCCTTTGTTTCGAGTCGCGCTGTGCAGCCAATTGCTCTGGCCGGCCTTGGCGTTTGCCGACACGCCCTACGATCAGATGGTGCGGGATGCCCGTGCCGGGCAAACCACGCCTGCGCTGAATGTGCTGCGCCAGGTGCCGCCGGGTCAGGCGACCACCGGGCAGATCAGCGATCACCTGCAAATCGCCAGTTGGGCCGGACTCGACGCCGAAGTGGTCAAGGTTTATGAAACCCAGGGCCGTGACCGTGTGCTGCCGGTTCAGGCGCTGACCACCACCGCTCGTGCCTATCGCAACCTCAAACGTTGGGATCAGGCGACTCAGGTTTACAACAAGGCGCTGGCGCTGGAGCCGGATAACGCAGACCTGCAACTGGGACTGGCTCTGACGCAGGCTGACGCTGGCAAACCCGACGAAGCGGTCACCCGCGCCAAAGCGCTGGTGGCGGCCAAACCCGACGATCCTTCCCGTCGTTTGGCGCTCGGCTACGCGCTGAGCCGTGCCGGCAAGCAGTACGACGCCCTGTTCGAATACGATCAGGCCTTTATCCGCGCCGGCAGCAAACCTGAAGTCGCCCGCGAATACGTGGTTGCGCTGCAAAAGGCGCGTCTGCCGGAGCCAGCCCTGCGTCTGGCCAATCAGCGTCCGGGCCTGATCGATCCGGTCACCCTGCGCCGCCTCGAAGGCGATCTGGCTGCCGAGCGCGTGCGCCTCGCCGAACTGGCTACCCGCAGCGAACAAGAACGCTATGTGATCGCCGACCGCGCATTGGCCGACTACGACAAATTGCTCGCCACCTGGACCCCGGACACCACCGCTCACGATGACGTGATCCGCTGGCGCATCGACCGCATGGGCGCACTCAAGGCCCGGGCGCGCACCGGCGATGTCATCACTGAATATCAGAAGCTGCAAGCCGAAGGCGTGAAGATCCCGACTTACGCCCTGCGTTGGGTGGCGGCGTCTTATCTCGATCAACGTCAGCCGGAACTCGCCACCGACCTCTACCGTCAGGTGCTGGCAGCTCCGGACGCCGATGCCAGCGATCGTCTGGAAGACACAACAGCGCTGTATTACTCGCTGCTTGAAAGCGACCGCGCCGACGAAGCGCGCAAAGTCGCCGAGGATGCAGCCAAGTCCCAGCGCCCGCGCACCGAACTCAAAGGCCTCCCCATCGGCAATCCCAACGATGAGTGGATGGACGCCCAACAACTCGCGGCACAGGCCGGCACCTACGGTTCCGACCTGCCACACGGGGAGGAGCGTTTACAGACGCTGGTCGAACAGGCGCCGGGCAACACCGGCCTGCGTCTGGCACAGGCCGATCTGTACCTGGCTCGCAACTGGCCGCGCCGCGCCGAGAATCAGCTCAAGGAAACCGAGAGCATGGTGCCGCGCGACATGGGCCTGGAAGTCGCTCAAGCGCGCACAGCCATGACGTTGCAGGAATGGCGGCAGATGGATGCACTCACCGACGACGTGGTGGCGCGATATCCGGACAACCGTCAGGTTCAGCGCGCGGCGCGCGAGCGTGAAGTCCACGACATGTCCGAACTGCGCGTCGAAGCCTACGGCGGCAAGGCCAACGGCGGTGGCAGTGGCGACGCCGGAGCGGTCAGCGGGAGTCGCGATTTCGGTATTCAGACCACCCTGTACAGTCCGCCCATCGATGAAGACTGGCGCGTGTTCGCCGGCGCCGGTTATGCCACTGGCGACTTCGCCGAAGGCACCGGCCACCACCGTTTCCAGCGCGTCGGTCTGGAACGTCGCACCCGCGACATGACTCTCGAAGCCGAAGTCTCCAACCATTCCTACGGCTTCGGCGACAAACAGGGCGCACGTCTGGCGATCGCCCGCGACATCAATGACCACTGGCAGTACGGCGGCAGTCTCGAATACCTGTCGGCCGAGACGCCGTTGCGCGCGCTCAACAGCGACATCAAGGCCAATGGCGGCAGCGGTTTCATTCGCTGGCGCGCCAACGAAAGCCGCGAGTGGCGGCTGTCGGTGAGCCCGTCGCACTTCAGCGACGGCAACAACCGTGTCGAAGCCTTGCTCACCGGACGCGAGGGCGTCTACAGCGCGCCGAACGTGCAGGTCGATGCGGGACTGGAAGTCGGCACCAGCCACAACTCCAAATCCGATGACGTGCCGTACTTCAATCCGAAGTCGGACTTCAGCGTCATGCCACTGGTCAACGTCAATCACGTGCTCTATCACCGCTACGAAACCTCTTGGAGCCAGCAGTTCCAGGCCGGCGCGGGGACGTACAGCCAGCGTGATCACGGCACTGGCGGCATGGCGCTGATCGGTTACGGCCAACGTTATGCCTGGAACGACGTGTTCGAGGTGGGCGGTTTGTTCAGTGTGATCAACCGGCCCTACGACGGTGATCGGGAGACCGATCTGCGTCTGCTCGTCGACCTCACTTTCCGCTTCTAGAAGAGTTTGAAGATGCCTTTGATTTCGCGTTTCATCCTTTTGCTGGGGGTGCTGCTGGCCAGCGCTTGCGCCCAACAAGCCCCTGCATTCACCCCGCCATCCGAGCGTCCGGTGGCGGCCAGTGAAAAACCGTGGCCGAAAAATCATGTGTTGGGCATCGCCTATCACGATGTCGAAGATCGCGACCCCGATCAGGCTGTGGTGGCGGTGCGTACCGAGCGCCTGATCGAGCAGCTCGCGTGGCTGCGGGAAAACGGCTACAAACCGGTGACGGTCGATCAGATTATGGCCGCACGCAAGGGCGGGCCGGAACTGCCAGCGAAGGCGATCCTGCTCAGTTTTGACGACGGTTACTCAAGCTTCTACACCCGCGTGTTGCCGGTGCTGCGTGCCTACAACTGGCACGCGCTGCTGGCGCCAGTCGGCAGCTGGATCGACACGCCGCTGAACCAGCCAGTGGATTTCGCCGGTGCTCCGCGCCCGCGTTCCGACTTTCTGACCTGGGATCAAATTCGCGAAATCTCACGCTCCGGGCTGGTGGAAATCGCTGCCCACACCGACGCCAACCACAAAGGTATTTTGGCCAACCCGCAGGGCAACCTGCAGCCTGCGGCGGCCACCCGGCGTTATGACCCAGTGACCAAACGCTATGAATCCGAGGCCGATTTCCAGGCGCGGATCCGCACTGACGTGAACAACATTTCGGAAAAAATTCGCAAAGTCACCGGTAAGAAACCGCGCGTGTGGGTCTGGCCATACGGCGCGGCGGATGGTACTTCGCTGACCGTGGTGGGCGAGGAAGGCTACGAAATGGCCCTGACCCTCGAAGACGGTCTCGACGCCCTCGACAACCTGATGAGCAGCCCGCGCTTTCTCGTCGCCTCGGATCCTGACGGCGCGCGTTTCGCCAACAGTATCGTCGACGTGCAGTCGGATTTCGTCATGCGCGTGGTGCATGTCGATCTGGACAACGTCTACGACCCGGATCCGGCGCAGCAGGACATCAACCTCGGCAAACTGGTGCAGCGCATCGCTGACTTGGGCGCCAACACGGTGTTCCTGCAAGCCTTCGCCGATCCCAAGGGCGATGGCCTGGTGCATTCGCTGTACTTTCCCAACCGCCACTTGCCGGTGCGTGCGGATATTTTTAACCGTGTCGCCTGGCAACTACGTACCCGCGCTAACGTGAAGGTCTTCGCGTGGATGCCGGTGCTGAGTTTTGGTCTCGACTCTAAACTGCCGCGCGTGACCCGTTGGGACCCGAAAACCGGCATCACCTCGGTGGACCCGGATCAGTACCAACGCTTGTCGCCGTTCGATCCTGAAGTGCGACGGATCATCGGTGAAATCTACGAAGACGTGGCGCGCCTGACCTCGGTCAACGGCATTCTCTACCACGACGACGCGTTGCTCTCGGACTTCGAAGATGCCAGCCCGGCGGCGCTCAAAGCCTATGCGGCCAGCGGCTTGCCGGACTCGATCGCGGCGTTGCGCGATGACCCGGCTGCCATGCAGCGTTGGACCCGATTCAAGAGCCGCTACCTGATCGACTTCACCAACGAGCTGACGGCCAAGGTTCGCGCCATTCGCGGCCCGCAGGTGCTGACCGCGCGCAACATCTTCGCCGAGCCGATGCTCAATCCACACAGCGAAGAATGGTACGCACAGAACCTCGACGACTTCCTCGCGACCTACGACTGGACGGCGCCGATGGCGATGCCGCTGATGGAAAAACAGACCCAGGCAGAGTCCGGCCCGTGGCTGGAGTCGTTGGTGGAAACCGTCAGAAAGCGTCCCGGAGCGCTGAATCGCACCGTGTTCGAATTGCAGGCGCGCGACTGGACCAAAAAAGAACAGGCCGACATCGATGGCAAACAACTGGCCGACTGGATGGGCCGTCTCAAGCGCCAGGGTGCGACCAGTTTCGGTTACTACCCGGACAACTTCCTCGACAATCTGCCGGACCTGAAAACCGTCCGGCCTGCGCTCTCCAATAAATGGAACCCATAACATGCTGGATAGACTGTTAGCCCTGCTTGTTCTGGCGCTCGTCCTCGGCGTGCCGCTGGGACTGATTTTCCTCGTCACGGGCCAGTTCCTGATGGACTTCGTGTTCTTCTACCCGTTGTTCATGTCGGGGTTGTGGATTGCCGGTGGCCTGTATTTCTGGCTGCACTGGGAACGCCACTGGCCGTGGAAGGACGATACCCTGCCGCCGCCGCTGGCGGGCGAACCGCTGATCTCGATCCTGATTCCTTGCTACAACGAAGGCGACAACGCTGCCGACACGATTCACGCGGCGCTGGCCCAGCACTACCCGAACATCGAAGTCATCGCGATCAACGACGGCTCCAAGGACAACACCGCCGAAGTGCTGGACAGGATCGCCAAGGAAGACCCACGGCTGCGGGTACTGCACCTGGCGGAAAACCAGGGCAAGGCCGTCGCCCTGCGCATGGGTGCCATCGCGGCGCGCAGTGAGTATCTGGTGTGCATCGATGGTGACGCGCTGCTGGCGCCGAACACCGCAGCCTATCTGGTCGCGCCGATGCTGGATAACGCGCGGTTGGGCGCAGTGACCGGCAATCCACGGATTCGCACACGCTCCACGCTGGTCGGGCGGGTGCAGGTCGGGGAGTTCTCGTCGATCATCGGTTTGATCAAACGCACACAACGAGTGTTCGGGCGGATCTTCACGGTGTCGGGCGTGATCGTCGCGTTCCGTCGCACGGCACTGCACCGGGTCGGCTACTGGAGCCCGGACATGATCACTGAAGACATCGACATCAGCTGGAAGCTGCAACTCGATCACTGGAGCATCTTCTACGAGCCACGCGCGCTGTGCTGGATTCTGATGCCGGAAACCCTCGGCGGTCTGTGGAAGCAGCGCTTGCGTTGGGCTCAGGGCGGCGCCGAGGTGTTGTTCAAGAACATTCGTGGCATCTGGCAGTACCGCCATCGTTACCTGTGGCCGTTGCTGTTCGAATACTGCCTGTCCACCGGTTGGGCGTTCACTTTCCTGTTGTCGGTGATCTTCTGGGGCGTCGGCAAGTTCGTGGTCATGCCCGAAGCCATCGCGGTGGATCACCTGATGCCGCCGGCGTTTACCGGTTTGCTGCTGGCCTTTGTCTGCCTGGTGCAGTTTGCCGTCAGCATCATCATTGACCGGCGCTACGAGCCGGGGTTGGGCAAGACCATGTTCTGGGTGGTCTGGTATCCGATTGCGTTCTGGTTTGTCAGCCTGCTGACCACGCTGGTCAGTTTTCCCAAGGTGCTGTTTGGCCAACATCAGAAGCGTGCGCGCTGGGTCAGCCCTGACCGTGGCATCAAGCCGATCGGGGACGACGAAGAGGAGGTCATCAAATGAAAATCATCCGGACTCGCCAACGACCGTTTCTGGTCGTGATCGATGTGATCTTCACCGTTATCGCTTGGGTTGGCCTGCTGTATCTATTGGTGCAAGGCCTGTGGCCATTGGTCGAAACCCACGAAGGTGGGCCGCGCATTGATAGCTCGGCGTTTGATGCGCTCGGCACCTTGCAGATTTATCTCTGGGTGGCGGTGGTGAACGCGGTGATCCTCATTACTTGGGCGCGTTATCAGCACCGCAAAAGCCGCAGCTTCGCCCAGCGCCGACTGCCGGCGCCGGTGGTCGACGATGAGGGGCTGAGCAAGAGTTTCAAGCTGTGCGACGACCGCTTGCAAAAGCTGCGCACCCCGGGGGTGATGACCATCCACAACGATCAGGAAGGCGACATCAGCCATGTGGTGACGCATTTCTGGCCGGTGCAGCAGGCCGAATTACCGCCGCGGCTGGCACCGCTTGAACACCCGAGAGTGATCTTTTTGCATGCCGAAGACGACGACAATCGTGAGCCGGTCAACCGGATGACCTGACTTCGCGAATCAACTGCCAGGCCTCTGTAATCGACAGCGGCTGTTTCATTCGCTCGGCCAGCAGCGCCATGGCGCGCTCCTCTTCGCAAGCCACAGCGGCCACCACAACACCGTTTTGACCGAACAGCCCGAGGAAGGGCGGCTGTTCGGGCTCGCCCATGAACTCGACTTCATCCCAATGCTCGGCGTGGCCGAGGTAGTCGTAGTTTTTGCCGAAGTGCCACGTCCAGAAAAACGGCACATCCAGATAGTGCTCGTCGCCGCCAAGCATGTTGGCAGCGGCGATTCGCGCGTGTTGCTGGGCCAGGCGCCAATGTTCGATGCGCTGTGGCTGGCCGTTGAGCGGGAACGTAGCGATATCGCCAATCGCCCACAGACCTTCCGATACGCGCATGCCGCCGTCGACCCGCAGTGAATGGTCTTTCTCCCGTGGTAATACCGTGAAAGCCTCGGTGGCCGGGTGCACGCCGACGCCGGCCAGCACCAGATCCGCTGCAATCCGCAAGCCGTTGTCGAGCAAAACCGCCTCGACTTTGTCGTGACCGGTGATCTCCACGGCCTCATGCTCGGTGATGAACTTCACCCCGTTTTCTTCGTGCAGCGCACGGATGGCTTTGCCCACGGCTTCGCCAAA
This sequence comes from Pseudomonas sp. NPDC087639, assembly GCF_044743385.1. Taxonomy (NCBI): domain Bacteria; kingdom Pseudomonadati; phylum Pseudomonadota; class Gammaproteobacteria; order Pseudomonadales; family Pseudomonadaceae; genus Pseudomonas; species Pseudomonas sp. NPDC087639. The sequence continues at coordinate 59,943 of NZ_JBIUWI010000003.1, forward strand.
CTGGGCGGCGAAAGGAATCGCGTGGCGGGCGAGTACCGTGACATCGAGACCCTGCTGGCGCAGCGCCGAGGCGCATTCGAGGGCGATGAAGCTGTCGCCGATGATCACCGCACGTTGATCGGGTTGGGCCGCGAGCATGATCTGTTCGGCCTGGGCTTTTGAGCGCAGGAGGAACACCTGCGGCAGATCCGCGCCGGGCAACTCCAACGGATTGGGTTCACCGCCGGTGGCCAGCACGGCGGCGTCGTAATTCACGGTTTGGCCATCGTTCAGGTGAAGGGTTTTCGCTGGGGCGTCGAGCGAAGTGATTTCGCTTTGAATGCGTTCGATACGCTGCTCTTTGTAAAAATCTTCATCGCGCAGCGGCGGGGTTTCTTCCGGCGACATTTCGCCTGCGAGGACAAATTTGCTCAGCACGGTGCGGTCGTAACCGGCGTCTGCTTCGCGGTCGATCATCTTTATGCGCCCGCCAAATCCCTTTTCCCGCAGCGCCGCCGCGCATGCAGTGCCCGCCGCACCGGCGCCGACAATCACGAACGTGCGTGAATCGTCTGCCGGTGGCGTGTGTGGATCGGCGATCGGCTGGTCACCGACCCAAACCTCTTCGCCGCGTAGCTCCAACGGATACCGCTTGAGGCTGTCGAGGGCCGGAGGTTCGCATAAGGCGCCGTCTTCAATACGGAAAGCAGCCTTGTGCCATGGGCAGATCAGCCGACCATGACACAACGCGCCGTCCGCCAATGGCGCGCCGGCATGTGGGCATTCGCCCTGAAACGCACGTAATTGGCCGGCGGCGCGCAGCACAACGATCTTCAAATCGCCGATTTTGACTTCCAGGCCACGGTCTTGCGGGACATCGGCGAAACGGGCGACACGGTGCAGGGACATGTTCGACTTCCTCGCGGGCATTTCTCTTACGAGTTTGCGCAACAGTGCGAGGTTCAGCCATTTGCCACTGCCACGGCACGAACGGTACAGCTATAGTTTGCAGGCCGACGACGGCCCCACTGCACAAGGTGCTCCCGGAATGACCCGATTGACCTCTCTCAACCCTTGGCTGGCGGCCGTTGCCGTCGCCCTTTGCGTGCAGTTTCCGGCGCAGGCCGCCCAGGAGCGCTTCACCCTCAGCATCCCTGGTGTGTCCGATAACCGTCTGTTCACCTCGGCAGCGGCCAGCGATGCAGCCGGTTGCGGCGGCAAGAACCAGTCGCCGGCGCTGAGCTGGAACGCCGGCCCTGCCGGTACACAAAGCTACGCGATCGTCATGCACGACCCGGATGGTCAGAAAGGCCTGGGCGTCGATCACTGGATTCACTACGGCATCAAAGCCACCACTCGCCAGATCGCCGCTGGTGTCGGTGCCAAATCCGCGTTCGAAGGCGTCGGCGGCACCAACAGCAAAGGCAACACTCACTACATGGGCCCGTGCCCACCGGTGGGTGACAGCGCGCACCACTACATCATCCAGATCTACGCCCTCGACCTGGCCCCGGACGCACTGCCGGCCGGTCTGACCCGCGCCGAGCTGATGGAAAAAATCAAAGGCCATGTGCTGCGCAACAGCAGTGCGGTGCGGCGTTATCACCGCTGAAAATTTTTTCAGTCGCGTTTAACCCGAACTGAAAGGGCTGCCCGTCTCAGTGGATGAATGATCAATTTCATCCCGAGGTCAGCCCCCATGTCCCGTTCCCTGCCTTTTCTGCGACCTGTTGCGGTCGGCGTGCTGTTGGCCATCGCCGGTTGTGGTGTTTCGTCCAACCCGGAATCCGTTGCCGCGCCGGCTCAGCCTGAAACGATGGTGCAGCATGAAGCTGTGCTGGCCGACAGTGCGATGGCCAAGCGCAGTGTTCGCCCGGCACCGATCGCCAGTTTCGCTGCGATGCCCGCGCGGGAAAGTTATCCACAAGGCTATCGCGACGAGCAGCGTGAGCAGTATCAGAAGCTGGCCGACAACCCCATCCACAGCGTCACCGAAACCCCGGTCTCGACCTTCAGCGCCGATGTCGACACCGGCGCCTACGCCAACGTCCGTCGCCTGCTCAATCAGGGACGCCTGCCGCCGGAAGGCGCGGTGCGACTTGAGGAAATGGTCAATTACTTTCCCTACGACTACGCATTGCCCAACGATGGCTCGCCGTTTGGCTTGACCACCGAACTGGCCGCGTCACCGTGGAACCCGCACACCCGATTGCTGCGCATCGGTATCAAGGCTTCCGACCGCGCCGTAGCAGAACTGGCCCCGGCCAATCTGGTGTTTCTGGTGGACGTGTCCGGCTCGATGGATCGCCGCGAAGGGCTGCCGATGGTCAAGAGCACGCTGAAACTGCTGGTCGATCAATTGCGCGATCAGGATCGTGTGTCGCTGGTGGTGTATGCCGGTGAATCCCGAGTGGTGCTGGAGCCAACTTCCGGACGGGAAAAAGCGAAGATTCGTACAGCCATCGAGCAATTGACCGCAGGCGGCTCGACCGCTGGCGCCTCGGGCATCGAACTGGCCTATCAAATGGCGCAACAATCGTTCATTCCCAAAGGCATCAACCGTATCCTTCTGGCCACCGACGGCGACTTCAACGTCGGCGTCAGCAACTTTGACAGCCTTAAACAAATGGCTGTGGATAAACGTAAAACCGGTATTTCCCTGACCACCCTGGGTTTTGGTGTGGATAACTACAATGAACACTTGATGGAACAACTGGCCGATGCAGGCGATGGCAACTACGCCTACATCGACAACCTGCGCGAGGCGCGCAAAGTGCTGGTCGATCAACTCGGTTCGACCCTTGCCGTGGTGGCGAAAAACGTCAAACTGCAGGTGGAATTCAACCCGGCGCAGGTCAGCGAATACCGCCTGCTCGGCTACGAAAACCGTGCGCTCAAGCGTGAGGACTTCAGCAATGACAAAGTCGATGCCGGCGAAATCGGTGCAGGACACACGGTGACCGCGCTGTATGAAATTGTTCCGGCAGGCGAGAAGGGCTGGCTGGAACCGCTGCGCTACGGCAAATCGAGTGTGGCTGTTTCCGAGAAGAACGGGGAATTGGCGATGCTGCGTGTGCGATATCAACAGCCCGAAGGTGGGAAAAGTCGGCTGATCGAGCGGCCGATTGCCAATCAGGTCGCACCGGCCAGCGAAGACCTGCGCTTTGCCGCCGCCGTTGCCGCGTTTTCCCAGCAACTCAAGGACGCTCGCTACACTGGCGACTTCAGCTTGAAAGACACCGAAGCGCTGGCTCGCGGCGCGCGGGGCGATGATCGTTTTGGCCTGCGCAACGAGTTCGTGCAACTGGTCGAACTGACGCAGAGCCTGCGCACTTCAACTGCATCGAATACGCTGCCCACTGAGCGACGGATTGAATAGTGAGTCGTCTGAAAGGCTTCATCAGTCAGCTGTTTGCTTCGCCAGACAGCCCGGCCGCCAGCAGCGATGAAACGCTGCTGGCGCGTTATCGCGAGGGCGACGGCGCGGCGTTCGAGATCTTGTATGCCCGTCATCGTCAGGGCCTTTATCGATTTCTGCTCGGTTTGAGCGGCAAACCGGAACTGGCCGACGAAGTCTTTCAGGAAACCTGGCTGAGCCTGATCCGCAGCACCAGTCAGCCACAAGGCCGAGCGACCTTTCGTACCTGGTTGTTCCAGATTGCCCGCAATCGCCTGATCGACCACTGGCGCAAGCACGGCGCCCATCAACCGTTGCACGACAGCTACGACGAACAGGCGCACGCGGTCAGCGATGAGGCGAGTGATCCCGAACAACTGCTGAGCCTCAGCCGCGACAGCCAGCGCCTGGAAAACGCACTGCAAACCCTGCCCGCCGACCAGCGCGAAGTGTTCCTGCTGCGCGCCCACGGCGACCTCGACCTGGCACAAATCGCCAGCCTCACCGAAACACCGCTGGAAACCGTCAAAAGCCGCTTGCGCTACGCCCAGCAAAAACTGCGTCGGCTGCTGGCCGAGGAGGTACTGACATGACTGACGCCCGCCAGACACCCGAAGATCCTGTGATCAAACATGTTCGCGAACAGCACAACGCTGAACCGCCAGCGCACCTCGACGCGTTCATCCTCAAGGCTGCCCACCGAGAAGTCCCGGCACCGAAGCCAAGCCTGTGGCAACGCTGGCTCGACGCCTGCCGCAAACCGCGCTGGCAAGTCGCCTTCGCCAGCCTCGTCGGCGTCGCCCTGATGCTCTCGCTGGTGCAACGCGCCCCCGAACCGCAGCCGTCATTCGACTTCGCCCCGGCCGCCAAACCCGCCGCATCAATGGCGCGTAAACAAGCGCCCGAAGCATTGTCCGCTCCCGCGCCGATGGCAGAAATGGCCGCGCCGATGCAAAGCGAAGCGTTCAGCGCCGACGAAGCCAAAACCAGCAAACGCGCCGCCGCCCCGGCCAACGGCCTCGACGAACAACTGCGCGAAGTCCTGCGTCTGCGCGAATCCGGCGAATCAAAAGCGGCCGACACCCTGTTCAACAACCTGCACAAACGCTACCCCAACGCCGACCTCGACGCCCGACTGGAAAAAATCCAGCAGAACTGACCGCCTGTTCGCCCAGCCATTTGGCATTGCCCCGCAAAAACGCGCACTATCGGGCCATAGCTGAAGCGCTGGAGAACACCGTGGCACCAAAAATCGACCGCATCGCCCAACTCCTCAATTGCCCGCAAAAGGGCGAAGAGATGCGCCGCGCGATTACTGAAGCGCGTAAGGAATTTCTGCTGAGTCAGCAGGAAGAGGATGTGCTTGAGGAAGACGGCGTCTTTGAAGAGGAGGTTGAGGGGGAAGACGACGAGGATGAGGATTACGACGAGTTTGACTGGACGACGGAGTGAAGCTGTTTGAGGAATTCCCTTTAAAAAATCATTTCCTCCCCCTGAGTTTCCAGCTGCCATTGTCCATTTATCTGTTCGTTGACCCTCCGCGCTGAAAAGGGGCACTATAAGGTACTATTTTTCGTACTTTTGGAGGCGTCATGGAGCACCTGCTGGCTAGTCGTTCAGTAAGCATTACTGAACTGAAACGCAGCCCCAGTACCGTGATCGAGCTTGCCGGTTCGGAGCCCATCGCCGTTCTCAACCATAATCGCCCAGCTGCCTATCTCTTGGCCCATGCCACTTATCAGGAGTTGCTGGATCGCTTGCGAGCGGCTGAATTGCGCGAGGCAATCGCTGCAAGTCGTAACGATCCTCGTCCGGCGGTCGCAGCCGACACCGTTTTTGCTGAGATTGATGCGCTTATAGATGACATCGAAGCTGAGCAAAATCGCTTATGACGCGGTTGTTATTTTCCGCAATGGCTCGAGAGGATCTGCAACAGATCGCCCGCTTTATCGCTCGTGACAACCCTGGACGTGCTCGGACCTTCGTTGGTGAGTTGCGTGTGCGCTGTGATCAGTTGACCAGCCAACCGAATCAAGGAATTTCCCGAGAGGAGTGTGCCAGGGGGCTGAAAATGATCGCCCACGGTCGCTACCTGATTTTTTACTCACTTGTTGAGAGAGATGTTCAGATAGAGAGGGTTCTGCATAGCGCGCGAGACATCGCTCGAGTACTCGATCCCCACACCCCGGATCGCTAGCCGGAGCAGGCTGAAAAACAGCGCCCACAAAAAAGCCCCGGACCATTACAGTCCGGGGCTTTTTCATTTCTATTCGTGGTGCACCAGGCGGGATTCGAACCCACGACCCCTGCCTTCGGAGGGCAGTACTCTATCCAGCTGAGCTACTGGTGCAGCGGGCGACATCATACCTAGGTCGGCTCGGGGCGTCCATGCTGGGTTTTGGGGCGTATTGTCAGTGCGCGTGTCGGGATAAATCCGCTGCATTCCTTAAAGCGGTAACGTCCTGCAAAACCCTCGCTTGGCGCTTTCGCGGGGCTGATCTATGGTTTTGCTGCTGCTGGAGCTTTTTGCTCGTTGATCTGAAAATTTCCACAAACACGCCGTTTTTGTTCTTTTTTTCGAACGCCCTATTGTCCTTTAACCCCTTTGCTCCTACGATCCGTTTGAGATTTCAAACGCTCGTAGATGGGGTGTTGAAGCGCAGGTGTTTCGAGTCGTGCACTATCTTATGCGCCTCACCCGGTCACTGATTTCCCTGACGGCAGCCTTGCGAGGCGCCTTTCTACAATCATAATTTGCTCCGCGCAGGCCGCGGTGCTGTTAAGGAAAGCCGACATGCAGCTTAAAGACACCCTGTTGTTCCGCCAGCAAGCCTTCATTGATGGCGCTTGGGTCGATGCGGACAACGGTCAGACGATCAAGGTCAATAACCCGGCCACTGGCGAAATCCTCGGCACCGTGCCGAAGATGGGCGCTGCCGAAACCCGTCGTGCCATCGAAGCCGCTGATAAAGCGCTGCCGGCCTGGCGTGCACTGACCGCCAAAGAGCGTGCCGGCAAGCTGCGTCGCTGGTTTGAACTGATGATCGAGAACCAGGACGACCTCGCTCGCCTGATGACGCTCGAACAGGGCAAGCCGCTGGCCGAAGCCAAGGGCGAAATCGTTTACGCCGCTTCGTTCATCGAGTGGTTCGCCGAAGAAGCCAAGCGCATCTACGGTGACGTGATTCCGGGCCACCAGCCGGACAAGCGCCTGATCGTGATCAAGCAACCGATCGGCGTGACCGCGGCGATTACCCCGTGGAACTTCCCGGCAGCGATGATCACCCGTAAGGCCGGCCCGGCGCTGGCTGCCGGTTGCACCATGGTGCTCAAGCCTGCTTCGCAAACTCCATTCTCCGCATTCGCGTTGGCTGAACTGGCCCAGCGTGCCGGCATTCCTGCGGGCGTGTTCAGCGTTGTTTCCGGCAGCGCCGGCGACATCGGCAGCGAGCTGACCAGCAACCCGATCGTGCGCAAGCTGTCCTTCACCGGCTCGACCGAAATCGGTCGTCAACTGATGGCGGAATGCGCCAAGGACATCAAGAAAGTCTCGCTGGAACTGGGCGGCAACGCGCCGTTCATCGTGTTCGACGACGCAGATCTGGATAAGGCCGTCGAAGGCGCGATCATTTCCAAGTACCGCAACAACGGCCAGACCTGTGTCTGCGCCAACCGTCTGTACATTCAGGATTCGGTCTACGATGCGTTCGCCGAGAAGCTGAAAGTGGCAGTGGCCAAACTGAAGATCGGCAACGGTCTGGAAGACGGCACCACCACTGGCCCTCTGATCGACGAAAAAGCCGTTGCCAAGGTGCAAGAACACATCGCTGACGCTGTCGCCAAAGGCGCCACCGTACTGGCCGGTGGCAAGCCGATGGAAGGCAACTTCTTCGAGCCGACCATCCTGACCAACGTGCCGAAAAACGCAGCCGTGGCCAAGGAAGAAACTTTCGGCCCGCTGGCGCCGCTGTTCCGTTTCAAAGACGAAGCCGAAGTGATCGCGATGTCCAACGACACCGAGTTCGGTCTGGCCTCGTACTTCTACGCTCGTGACCTGGGCCGTGTGTTCCGTGTGGCCGAAGCCCTGGAATACGGCATGGTCGGCGTCAACACCGGGCTGATCTCCAACGAAGTCGCGCCATTCGGCGGCATCAAGGCTTCGGGCCTGGGCCGTGAAGGCTCCAAGTACGGCATCGAAGATTACCTGGAAATCAAATACCTCTGCCTGGGCATCTAAGCCGAGAAAGGGATCGCTGCAAACGCAAAGGGCACGAGAGCGCTGTCCCTTTGCGTCGTTTCAAACCGGAATTTTCTCTGCGGCCGGGAACGCCGTGGCAGTCGATCATCGCATGCTGCCACCGTCGCTTCCTCCCGCTTAATCCTTGAACCACGCCGCCCGATGAGCGGCGAATGAGGACTGTAATGAGCAAGACTAACGCTGAACTGATGGCCCGCCGTACCGCTGCTGTACCCCGTGGTGTTGGCCAGATTCACCCGATCTTCGCCGAATCCGCGAAGAACGCGACCGTAACAGACGTTGAAGGTCGTGAATTCATCGACTTCGCCGGCGGTATCGCTGTACTGAACACCGGCCATGTGCACCCGAAAATCATCGCTGCCGTGACCGAACAGCTGAACAAGCTGACCCACACCTGCTTCCAGGTACTGGCTTACGAGCCTTACGTTGAGCTGTGCGAAAAAATCAACGCCAAGGTGCCAGGTGATTTCGCCAAGAAAACCCTGCTGGTCACCACCGGTTCCGAAGCCGTGGAAAACGCCGTGAAAATCGCCCGTGCCGCCACTGGCCGTGCCGGCGTGATCGCGTTCACTGGCGCTTACCACGGTCGCACCATGATGACCCTGGGTCTGACCGGTAAAGTCGTGCCTTATTCGGCCGGCATGGGCCTGATGCCAGGCGGCATCTTCCGCGCGCTGTACCCGAACGAACTGCACGGCGTGAGTATCGACGATTCGATCGCTTCCATCGAACGCATCTTCAAGAACGACGCCGAGCCGAAAGACATCGCTGCGATCATCATCGAGCCTGTACAGGGTGAAGGTGGTTTCTACGTCGCGCCGAAGGAGTTCATGAAGCGTCTGCGTGCCCTGTGCGACCAGCACGGCATCCTGCTGATCGCTGACGAAGTACAGACCGGCGCTGGCCGTACCGGTACGTTCTTCGCCATGGAACAGATGGGCGTTGCTGCCGACCTGACCACTTTCGCCAAATCCCTCGCCGGCGGCTTCCCGCTGGCCGGTGTGTGCGGCACGGCCGCATACAG